>JBOHRM010000057.1:0-3062 GCA_050732715.1 Longimicrobiales bacterium | reverse complement strand
CTCACGCTCACCGACATTGCCGAGAACCGGGAGACGATCGACAACGTCCGGCTGTGGGATCATGAGCCGTTGCTGCAGACGTTCGGGCAGCTGCAAGAGATCCGCACCTATTACGATTTCGTCACGGTCGACGACGACCGCTACTGGATCGATGGCGATTACCGTCAAGTGCTTCTGTCACCCAGGGAGCTGAACTCGAGCTCGCTGCCGACGCGCACGTTCATCAACGAGCACCTGACGTTTACGCACGGTATGGGTGTGACGCTCGCGCCGGTCAACCAGGTCACACCGCCAGGATTGCCGGACCTGTTCATCAAAGATCTGCCGCCGGCGTCGAACGTGGACCTGGTGGTCGAGCGGCCGCAGATCTATTTCGGCGAGCTGACGGAAGACTACGTCGTGGTCAACACGAGACAGCAGGAGTTCGACTACCCGGCGGGCGATGAGAACGTGTTCACCGAGTATGCCGGCCGTGGCGGCGTGCGCGTCGGCAATCTCGCGCGGCGTCTGATGCTCGCGTCGTATTTCGGCTCGCTCACCATGCTCCTTTCGCAGGACATCACGAACGACAGCCGTGTGCTCTACCATCGCGACATCGCGGCGCGCGCGCGGCGTGCACTGCCGTTCCTGTACTTCGACCGGGACCCGTACCTGGTGATCGATGACGCGGGCGAGCTGAAGTGGATCCTCGATGCGTACACGCTGACGTCACGCTACCCCTACGCGCAGCGGCTGCCGAACGGCACGTCGTACATGCGGAACAGCGTGAAGGTCGTGATCGACGCTTACGACGGCACCGTGACCGCGTACATCGCCGATCCGAACGAAGTGATCGCGCGCGTCTATGACCGCATCTTTCCGGGCATCTTCCAGCCGCTCGACGCGCTGCCCTCGGACCTTCGGCAGCACCTCCGCTATCCCGAGGACCTGTATCGGGTCCAGGCGAACCTGTATCAGGTCTATCACATGGATGAGGCCGAGACGTTCTACCACCGCGAGGACCAGTGGCAGATCCCGACGCTCGGCCGCGGTGAGCAGAGCGAACAGTTCATGCGTCGCATCATCATGAGGCTGCCGCACGAGCAGGACGCCGAGTTCATCTTCATGACGCAGTTCACACCGGCGCGACGAGACAACCTGGCGGCGTGGATGGTCGCGCGCAGCGATGGCGACAACTACGGCGAGCTGATCGTCTACGAGTTCCCTCGCCAGAGCCTGGTGTACGGTCCGCAGCAGGTCGTCAACCGTATCAATCAGGACACGTACGTGGCACGCCAGATCACATTGTGGGACCAGGCAGGCTCGGAGGTGGTCCGCGGCGAGCTGCTCGTGCTCCCGATCGCCGAGGCGCTGATCTACGTGCAGCCGATCTACCTGCGCGCGGAGGGCGGGCGCATCCCCGAGCTGAAACAAGTCGTCGTCGCCTACGAGAATCAGGTGGTCATGCAGGAGACGCTCGACGGGGCGCTCGAAGTGGTGTTCGGCGCGCGGCCGCCGGACCCGATCGAGGGTCTCGAGCCGACGCCCGAGCCCGGCGTGTCGATCGCGCCGCCGGCGCTCGGGACGCCGGACACGACGCCGGGCGCCGACGCGGCGGAGCAACTGCGTCTCATGCAGGAGCAGTACGAGCGTGCGCTCGCCGAGATCGAACGGCTCGGCGAGCTGCTGCGCCAATGGCAACGCAGGCAAGGCGGCGGCGGATCGTGAGCATGGACGGCGACTATCGCTATTTGCGCGTTCAGCCGAACGACGGCGTAGCGGTCATCACCGTGGACCGCCCGGATCGTCTGAACGCGCTCAACGCGGAGCTGGTCCGGGAGCTGGACCGTGCGCTGCGCGCGACGACGGACGACGACGCGATCGGCGGGGTGATCGTGACGGGCGCCGGCACGAAGGCGTTCATCGCGGGCGCCGACATCGGCGAGCTGGCGCGTATGGGCCCGCTCGACGGCATTCGTGTCTCACGCGAAGGACAGGAGGCGTTCCGCCGGCTCGAGCGTATGCCGAAGCCCGTGATCGCCGCGGTCAACGGGTTCGCGCTCGGGGGCGGCCTCGAGCTCGCGCTGGCCTGCCACCTGCGCGTCGCGTCATCCAGCGCGCGGTTCGGATTGCCCGAGGTCAAGCTCGGCATCATCCCCGGCTACGGCGGCACGGTCCGCCTGCCACGACTCATCGGCCGCGGCCGCGCGCTCGAGATGATCCTGACCGGCGAGATGATCGACGCCGCGCGCGCCTATGAGATCGGCCTCGTCAACCGCGTCTTCGAACCCGCCGACCTGATCGATGCGACGCAGAAGCTCATGCGAACGATCCTGGCGAACGGCCCGCTCGCGCTCGGGCTCGCGCTCGAGGCCGTCGACCGCGCCGCCGCGACCACGACCGAAGACGCGCTCACGCTCGAGTCCAACCTCTTCGGCCTGCTCGCATCGACCGATGACATGCGCGAGGGCATGACGGCGTTCCTCGAGAAAAGGACGGCGCGCTTCGTCGGCAAATGATGAATGATGAGTGATGAGTGATGAATGACAGATCTATTTCGCATTCATCATTCCGCACTCAGCATTTGCCGACATGGCGCGGACGCGGTTGGCCCAGCCACCTCGCGTGCACCCGCGACAGATGGTAAATTTTGCCACCGCGTTCGCCTGCAGGGAGCTCCGACTGCGGCAGTTCCGCAACTTTCCGGAGCTGGACGTGCACTTCCCCGCCGCGGGCGTCGCGGTAGTCGGCGACAACGGCTCCGGTAAGAGCAATCTGCTCGAGGCGCTCTATTATCTCGAGATCTTTCGATCGTTCCGCGGTGCGACCGACGAGCAGCTCGTCCGCTTCGGCGCCGACGCGCTGTTCATACGCGGCCGTTTCGAGGAGGTCGGTTCGGGCCGCGTCCATGAGATCACGGCCGCGTTCGAGCCGCGCACGCGGCGCAAGCGCGTCACGATCGACGGCGCCGAGCCTGACCGGCTCGCGGACGCGATCGGGCGGCTCGGCGCCGTCATCTTCTCGCCCAGCGATATGGCGATCGTGGGCGGGCCGCCCGGTGAGCGACGCCGGTTCCTCGACAT
>JBOHRM010000056.1:0-3168 GCA_050732715.1 Longimicrobiales bacterium | reverse complement strand
TCTCGGACCTGATCCAGGCGGGCGCGCGACTGCACCAGGCCGGCTGCAACGGCTGTATCGGCATGGGCCAGGCGCCCGCGACCGGCCGTAACAGCTTGCGCACCGTGCCCCGCAACTTCCCGGGCCGCTCCGGCACGCGCGAAGACTCGGTCTATCTGTGCAGCCCGGAGACCGCGACGGCGTCCGCGCTCGCCGGCGTGATCACGGACCCGCGCACGCTCGACATGCCGTATCCGCGCATCCGCGAGCCCGGCCCGCGCACCGTGAGCGCGCAAGTGCTGGTCCCGCCGCCGCAGGCCGAGGAAGGCCGTAAGATCGACTTGCTCAAGGGCCCGAACATCGAGTCGCTCCCCGAGCTCGAGCCGCTGCCCGACACGCTCGACGTCCCCGTGGTGCTGAAGGTTGGTGATGACATCTCGACGGATGAGATCCTGCCCGCGGGCTCACGCGTGCTGCCCTATCGCAGCAACATCCCGCGGATCGCCGAGTTCTCGTTCGAGGCCGTCGACCCCGACTACCCCGAGCGCGCGAAGGCCGCGAGCGGCGAGGCCGGCCACGCCGTGGTCGGTGGCTCGAACTACGGCCAGGGCTCGAGTCGCGAGCACGCCGCGCTCGGGCCGCGCTACCTCGGCTTGCGCGTCGTGCTCGTCAAGAGCTTCGCGCGCATCCACCTACAGAACTTGGTCAACTTCGGCGTGCTCCCGCTCGTCTTCGAGGACCCCGCGGACTATGACCGCATCGAGCAGGACAACACGCTGCACATCGAGGGTGTCCACGAGCGCCTCGGCTCGCTCGAGCCGTTCACCGTGCGGGTGAGCCCCGGTGATCACACGTTGCTCGCGCGCAGCCCGATATCGCAACGCGAGGCGTCGGTGCTGCGCACGGGGGGACTCACGAACTGGATCCGGCAGCGCGTGCGCGCGAACGAGCGCACCGCCGGCGTGCGGCCTCGAGGCCGCGTCGAGTTCCCGAGTGATTGATTGAAACAGTCCGAGTCGGCTCACTTCGTTCGAGTTTGCGAACGAGTTGGCGAAGTCGCGAGTCGGGGCGGGGTCGGGCGGGACTCGCGACTCGCGACTCGGAACTCGGAACCCGTTTCTACGCGGGCTCGGCGACCGGGCGCCCGTCCTCGACAACGAACGTCGCACGCGTCGAAATCGGCGCACCGGGACGCGTGACGTAGGGGACCACGCGGTAGTCCGTGGTCCAGAGGTCCGGCGCCACCGTGCACCGAACGTAGCCGCGCTGTCCGTTGTTGAAGCGCACGTGTGGGTTCGCCGGCACCCACGGCTCGCTGTCGCCTGGTCGTTCATCGACACCGTCGCCGCCCGAGGCGATCGAAGTCCCCACGAACTCGGTTCCCACGATCGGCGACTCCTCGCTCTCGAAGTCCGTCTTCAGGTCCGCGAGCCAATTCTGGTGCACGTCACCGACGATGCTGATCGGGTTGCGCACGGGCGCCTCGTGCAGGAAGCGAAGCAGCGCATCGCGCTCGACCGTGTAGCCGGCCCACTTGTCCATGCTCTGCTCGAGACCGTTCTCGCTCGGCCGACCCGTTGGCGCGATCGGCACCTGGTGCGCGAGCACGTTCCAGTGCGCGGCAGAGGCGGCGAGCCCGCCACGAAGCCACTCGCGCTGCTCAATGCCGAGCATGGTCTGCGACGGATCACGAGCGCCGTGGCAGTCCGCGTGCCAGCCATCGTTACACGGCTGCGGCGTCCGGTACTGGCGCGTGTCCAGCACGTTGAACTCGACGAGCCCGCCATACGCGATCCGCCGGAACAGCTGGAGATCGGCGCCGCGTGGTACGGCAGGTTCGCGCAGCGGCATGTGCTCGTAATACGCCTGGTACGCGGCGGCCCGACGCGCGAGGAACGCTTCGACCGACGTCGCGCGCGGCGCGTATTCGTCGGCATAATTGTTCACGACCTCGTGGTCATCCCACGTGACGACGAACGGGAACGCCGCGTGCGCCGCTTGAAGGTCCGCGTCGGCCTTGTAGAGAGCGTAACGGTTGCGATAGGCCTCAAGCGTCTCGATCGGCGGGCCATCGTGCCGGCGTACGGCGCGCTCCGATACCCCGCCCTCATAAATGTAGTCTCCCATGTGCAGCACGAGCTGGATATCCTCGTTCGCCATGTGAGACCACGCCGTGAAATGACCCTGCTGGTAGTTCTGGCACGAAGCGAACGCGAAGTTCAGACGCGCCGGCTGCGAACCCTCCGCCGGTGCGGTGAACGTGCGACCCACTGGGCTGACGTCGTCACCGGCGATGAACCGGTACCAGTACGGGCGGTCCGGCTCGAGACCGCGGACATCGGCGTGAACGCTGTGCGCCAGCTCCGGTGTCGCGACCGTCGAGCCGCTCCGCACGATGGCACGGAACGCATCGTCACCCGCGATCTCCCAGCCTACGGTCACGCGCTCGGGCGCCATGCCGCCCCCGGCCGCCGGCTCGGGCGCGAGCCGCGTCCACAGTACAACGCCATCGGGGAGCGGGTCCCCCGAGGCGACGCCGAGCGTGAACGGATAACTCTGGCCTCGGTAGCGCGGGTCGCCGCGCCACCCCGGCAGCCCACCGAGTGAGAGCACCGCGGCGAGCTTCGCCGAGTGACTCAGAAAACGGCGGCGAGACCCGTATCCCGCGCCGACGAGTTGAACGAGCCGGCTCGTCATCGATGTGTCACATATGTCCAAGGGAAGCGTCGTTGGAACCCACGCAAGCTATCTGTGTGAATGCCTTCACGCCGTCACCAGGACGTAACGTGTTCGCGACACCGCGGTCCGACAAGCCGAGAGGCCGGTCGGGACCGCAGCGCGGAGATCGGCGGAAAGTGTCGAAATCACCAGCCCGCGACGCGACCGTTTCGGGGCCGGCGCTGCGCGCCCTCGAATCAGGGACGGTCGAGCTAGTGGCCCGCCAACGGGGTTCTGACGGCCTGCACGCGCCGCTTCATCGCTTCGCCGCGCTCGGCATCGTCATTACCTCATTGGCGGACTAGTGGTCCGATTCCAAAGTAACGTTACATTCGAGCGGCGCTGCATCCCGTGCTGCGGCGTTGCTCGGCGCTCGAAATAGCCCCGCTATTCCTTCGGCCTCGCGCCTTGCCGCCCGGGCGCATCGCCGCTCTCGGTGTTGACACGTTACTTCGGAATCGGACCACTAGT
>JBOHRM010000055.1:0-5790 GCA_050732715.1 Longimicrobiales bacterium | reverse complement strand
ATACAACGTTCTGAACGTTGCAATAACGATGCGGCCCGCGAAGCGCGAGCTCCGCGATCATCGCCGTAGGGGCCCGATGGCGCGCCGTTGGCAGGAGTAGCGGAACCGATCAGCCCGCGCTAGGGATTCCCCTTGCCCGCCGGCTAGAGAACGACAATCCATCCATCGCTCCGGCAGACGTTTCGGAGCCTTGGACCCCATTGGCAAAAGGAATCATGGACTGGGAGGCTATCGGCGCCATCGGCGAGGTGGTGGCGGCATTCGCCGTCGTCATCTCGCTTCTCTACCTGGCGAATCAGATCCGAGCGCAGAATCGAGAATCGCGGCTCGCTTCGATTCACGAGCTGAGCGAATCGTTCCGAAACGCGATTCTATCATTCCAGAATCCCAACCTCGCCGGCGTCTGGGCTCGAGGGAAGACCGATTTCGAGACCCTCCCGGAGACCGAGCGACTTCAATTCATGTCCATGGTGCAACACATTTTCCGCGTGTGGGAAGATGCGTATCACCAGCATCGTGCACAGCGGCTCGATCGGCGCATCTGGGAGGCGATGGTCGTGCAGTTCTCCGGGTACCTGAGCCTCCCGGGCGTCATCCGCGTGTGGGAGATCCGCAGGCAGGCCTACAGCCAGGATTTCCGCGAGTTCGTCGACGCGACTCCGGCCAGGGAGTACATCACCAAGTGATCGGCAGGCAGTCCCCGGATCCGCGCGATCGCGACGCTGCTCATGCTGGCGGCGGCCCAACCGGCGGCTGTGGCGTTTCGGCTTGGTCCGCCGACGCTCAGCCCCAGCATCTCACTGTGATGTCGGACCGCCATCGGCTTCGGATACCGACTCGAACGAAGCGGGCCCCACCGCCGGCGCTTGCGCGCGTCCCGCGGCTTGTCTACGATGAACATAGTTGCCGATCCCGAAACGGAGCCGAGCCGTGGCCCCGCGAGAGCCCGGACCGCGTAGCCGTGCGATCGGAGCCCGTGATGTTCTCGACCCCGGGTCTCACGATTCGTTCGCCGTTCAACCCGAGCGTGCGTTGGCGTTTCGATCCGCGCGGCTCCGTGTGGTTCGGCGAGAGCGATGCCTACCGCATCCATCAGCGTACGTTCACGGGTGACACCGTCCTCGTCATCGAACGCGAGTACTCGCCCTTGCCCCGTTCGACGGCAGGACATCGACGAGTGGCTGGAATCGCCCATGCCGACGCGCTTCAGGGAGGCCGGCGGCCGCATCGACGTGAGCCGTATCCCCGAGCTCAAGCCGGTCTTCGATGACCTGATCCTCGACGACGCCGATTATCTCTGGGTCCGCCTCGTGACGCACGACGACACCGTCGTCTTCGATATCTTCGATCCGGAAGGCCGGTACCTCGGCGCGGTCGATGCCCCCCGTGAGTTGACCGCGATCACTCCCGTGATCCACGGCGACCGGTTCTATGCCGTCGTCACGGATTCGCTGGACATACCGTACGTCGTGCGCTACCGAATCGTGGGTCGCAGCCTTCCAGACTGAGTCAACGCTCACGATCCGCCGCGGCCTCGCCGCGCATCACCAACATGGACCTCCGTGCGAGGCGCAGGAACGCACGACCACTCCCCGAGCGCACGACCACTGCCAAGCCCCCGAATGCGAGCGCTCGAATCCGAGCGCTCGACCGTTTGGCTGCGTATCACGCTTGACCGCACATAATGATTGCATTATATAATGCTATGGCGATTTTCGAGACGCTCGCGGACCCGAGCCGACGGCGGATCCTGGAGCTGCTGCGCGCGGGCGAGCGGCCGGTGGGCGAGTTGGTCGATGCGTTGGGGATGAGCCAGCCCGCGGTGTCGCGGCATTTGCGGGTGCTGCGCGAGGCGGGGATGGTGGAAGCGCGGGTGGACGCGCAGCGGCGGGTGTATCGCCTGCGCCCGGGCTCGCTGCTCGAGCTGGCGGCGTGGTTGGAACCGTATCGTCTGCTCTGGTCGGGTCGCCTGGACGAGCTGGAGCATCACCTCGAGGAGATGGAGGACGGATGATCGAGACGGGCCGTGACCCGAGAGAAGGGACGCTGGAGCAAGTGGGCGGCCGCTGGCGGCTGCGTTTCGTGCGTGTGGTGCCGCATGCTCCGGAGAAGGTGTGGCGCGCACTGACCCAGGAGGCGCACCTGGCCGCGTGGTTTCCCACGACGATCGAGGGAGAGCTCCGGGTGGGCGCGCCGCTGAGTTTTCGTTTTCGGGACGGTGATCTGCCGCCGACGTGGGGCGAGGTCATCGCGTGCGAGCCGCCGCGTGTGTTGGAGTTCACATGGGGTTTCTCGGAAGAAGATGATGACCAGCCGGAGCGAACGCGTTTCGAGCTCGTGCCGGAAGGCGACGGGTGCCGGCTCACGTTCATGACCACCTATGACCGGGTCGGCAAGTCCGCGCGCGACGCGGCGGGCTGGCACGTTTGCTTCGACCTGCTCGAGGCGCACCTGGCGGGCGAACCGGTTGCGGGTGGCTCACCCGACCAGCCCGTCATCTTGTCGCCTTCGACCGTCGCCGTGTGGAAGCCGCTGAACCGCCGCTACGCCGAGCGATTCGGTCCCGAAGCGGCGACGATCGGCCCGCCGGAGTCGATGACCGAGTACCAGGACTAACGGTCGCCGGTCAAGCGACAATCGTGCGTTCAGCCACGCGACGCGGACGTGCGCCCCGTCAAGATTCGACCCCAGCTCAACGTCCAGTGAGGAGATGTCATGGACAGACTCGAGCTCCGCGATGTACCAGTCATGAAGACCGGAATGCTCATCCGGAAGGCTGTCGAGGACGTATTCGAAGCCTTCATCGAACCCGAGATCACGACGCAGTTCTGGTTTACCAAGAGCAGCGGCCGACTCGAGGTCGGCAGACCGATTCAATGGCACTGGGGAATGTACGACATCTCAGTGCCCGTGGTTGCGAAGCTGATCGAACCGAATAAGCGTATTGTCATCGTCTGGACGGGAACCAGCGGTTCGACGACGGTGGAGTGGGTCTTCGAGCCACACGAGGGCGGCGCGACATTCGTCAGCATCGAGGAGTCTGGATTTATTGGTGACGGCGACGAGCTCGTGAAGCAAGTAGCCGATTCGAGCCAGGGGTTCTCGCTGGTGCTGGTGGGTCTGAAAGCACTCCTCGAGCACGGCGTCAGGCTGAACCTCGTAGCGGATCGCTACCCCTCGGGCAGAGAGCACTGAAATCAGGTTTTCAGCGAGCGATGGCGGCGATGAGCGAAACGTGCGTATTCTGTGAGATCGTCGCGGGCGAGAGTCCGGCGAGCTTTGTTTACGAGGACGACCTTACCGTGGCGTTCATCGATCTACGGCAGTTCCACCCCGGCCACACTTACGTGTTTGCGGATTTCACGGCCGCCGAGCGCCACGGGCGCACACCGAACGTCGCGTAAGACTCCGCGTACGCTCGGATCAGATCGCTCGAGCCGATCATCCCGAAGCTGCTCACCGTCGTGCTCATGCGCTGCCCTCGACATCGCCCGGGCGGCACCCCACTTTAGCGCGCGTCAACCCGAAAGAGAGCCGACAGCCGTTTTGTGAGCCACCGGAGGAGGATCCCTGATGCGCAACGTTGCGATCCAACTGTTCGCCGATTCGCCCGCGGCGATCGCCGTCTTTGCGGGCGCGCTCGTCTCGCTCGCGGGGTGCGGCGGTGCGCCGGTCACGGTTGATGTGGTCCTCCGCAACGCCGTGATCTACGATGGCAGCGGCGGCCCGGCGGTCACGGGTGATGTCGCGATCGCGGGTGACACGATCGCGGCGGTGGGCGACATCGGCGACGCGGAGGGCGTGGTGGAGATCGATGTCTCCGGGCTCGCCGTCGCCCCCGGCTTCATCAACATGTTGAGCTGGGCGACGGAGTCGCTGATCGAGGACGGGCGCTCGCAGAGCGACATCCGGCAGGGCGTCACGCTGGAGGTGTTCGGCGAGGGGTGGTCGATGGGGCCGCTGACGGACAGCATGAAGGCGCAGGAGCGGCGCCAGCAGGGCGACATCAAGTACGACATCGCGTGGACCACACTCGGCGAGTACCTCGAGCACCTCGAGCGGAGCGGCATCGCGACGAACGTCGCATCGTTCATCGGCGCTACCACGGTGCGCATCCACGAGCTCGGCTACGAGGACCGCGCGCCGACGGCGGACGAGCTCGAGCGCATGCGCGCGCTCGTGAGGCAGGCGATGGAGGATGGCGCGCTCGGGCTCGGCTCGTCGCTCATCTACGCGCCCGCGTTCTACGCGCAGACCGACGAGCTGGTCGCGCTCGCCAGCGAGGTCGCGCCGTACGGCGGCCTGTACATCTCGCACATGCGCAGCGAGGGCAACCAGCTGCTCGAGGCGGTGGACGAGCTGATCACGATCGCGCGCGAGGCCGGCGTGCCCGCCGAGATCTACCATCTCAAGGCTGCCGGCGAGTCGAACTGGCCGAAGATCGACGAGGTGATCGCGAAGGTCGAGGCCGCGCGTGCCGAGGGTCTCGAGATCACGTCGGACATGTACACGTACACGGCGGGCGCGACCGGCCTCGACACTGCGATGCCGCCGTGGGTGCAGGAGGGCGGCCTGGAGGCGTGGAAGGCGAGGCTCCAGGACCCGGAGACCCGCGCACGCGTCGCCCGCGAGATGACCACGCCCACCGACGAATGGGAGAGCCTCTATCTGCTCGCGGGCTCGGCGGACCGCATCGTGTTGTCGGGGTTCAAGCAGGATTCGCTGAAGCACCTGACGGGCAAAACGCTCGCCGAGGTCGCGAGCGAGCGCGGCACGTCGCCCGAGGAGACGGCCATGGACCTCGTCGTCGCAGACGACAGCCGCGTCGGCACCGTCTACTTCCTGATGTCGGAGGACAACGTCCGCAAGCAGATCGCGCTGCCGTGGCTGAGCTTCGGCTCGGACGCCGGCTCGATCGCGCCCGAGGGCGTGTTCCTCGGGTCGAGCCCGCACCCGCGCGCGTACGGCACGTTCGCGCGGCTGCTCGGCCGGTACGTGCGGGACGAGCAGGTCATCCCGCTCGAGGAGGCGATCCGCAAGCTGACGTCGCTCCCCGCCGCGAACCTGAAGCTCCGCTCGCGCGGCTCGCTCCAGCCCGGTTACTTCGCCGACGTAGTGGTCTTCGACGCCGACGCGATCACGGACCACGCCACGTTCGAGGAACCGCACCAGTACGCCACCGGCATGGTCCACGTGTTCGTCAACGGCACGCAGGTCTTGCGTGACGGCGAGCACACGGGCGAGCTGCCCGGCCGCGTCGTGCGCGGACCCGGCTGGACCGGCTGGCCCGACGCGCTGCTCTGAACCGCGATCGACTCGGCTTCGGGCGACGGCGCGCACAGGTCTCGCCATGGCCGATCCTGCCCGTTAAACGACTGATCCAGCTATGTTTGTGCTGCGAGGGCGTCGTTAGACTTTCGCACATGAACGCGCCTGAGCGGAGGGTTAGAGACTTGTTCGCACCGGTCACACGGGTCGAGCTCGATGCGGCGCTCGCCGCCGCGCTCGAGCCGATCCGAGAGGACGTGGCAACGCTCCGCGGGGATGTGGAGGTGCTTCGCGGGGATGTCGCGACCTTGCGCGAACACGGCGCCACCAAGGCCGATCTCGAGTCGCTTCGCGCGGACTTTGCGACCTCGCGCGGCGCTACCAAGACGGATTTCGAGTCCCTCCGCGCGGACTTCGCGACCTTGCACGGCGCCACCAAGACGGATCACGACTCGCTTCGCGCGGACTTGGCGAGCTTTCGCGGCGCCACCAAGGCGGATCACGAATCGCTTCGCGCGGACC
>JBOHRM010000054.1:0-1982 GCA_050732715.1 Longimicrobiales bacterium | reverse complement strand
GGCACACGCTGGTACTCGTCAATCAGGATGGGGAACGTGCGTCCCAGCAGGTACCCGCGCGGATCAGCCATCGCGGCGCTGCGCTCGTCCGGATCATCCAGCCGGATGATCGAGCCGCCACGGCGTTCGATCTCTGTGACGCACGTCGTCGTCTTGCCGGCCGCGCGCGGGCCCGACAACCGGACGACGGGCGCCTCATCGAGACGCGCCGAAAGGATGCTCGCCAGCGCCCGGCGATGCAGAATGGCTGCCATAATATGGCAATCGTAATGTACATAATATGGGCGACACAAGGGCCGCCGAAGTCCGCCGTGTCGCCGACCTCGTCGAAAGCCGCAGCGCGGACCGGCTCCTCGCCTGCGACTGCTGGCCACAGGCCGTCTGTCTGGCCCGCGCGGTCTGAAACGGGCTTCTCGCTACGCGGAGCCTGGAGCTGGACGGCTGCCGGCCACCGAGCGCTGCGGCCGGCGACTCGACGGCGGCGCTGGCAGCGCACGCTCCTTGCAGGTTCTCCTCCTCAACGTATCGGGGAGGCAATGATGACGACGCGAGCGTTCGAGGACCGGATCGAGACTGCGCTCGAGCGAATGGGGCCCGTCAAGCAGGCCGGGATGCGGGTCGCACAGGCAGTGCACGGAGCGGTGATGCGAGATGAGCGCGCGCGCAGGATCGCGGACGTGCTCCACGGGACCTGGCTCGGTCATCCACTGCACGCCGTTCTGACGGATGTGACGCTCGGCGCTTGGGCACTCGCCGGCGCATTCGACGCGATCGGCGAGCTGACCGACTCCGACTCCGCCCGCCGCACGGGTGATACATTGACCGGCATCGGCTCGGCCGCCGCGTTGCCCACGGCACTTACGGGCATGACGGACTACTCGACGATCCCGCAGCCTAGCGCGACAGCCGGAACTTTGCATGGTGCGCTCAACACGATCAACCTCAGTCTCTATCTGCTCTCGCTCCGCGACCGGCGCAGAGGCAATCGGCGGCGCGCCCTGCTCTTCTCCTCGCTCGCGCTCGGGCTGACCGGCGTGTCCGCGTGGCTGGGCGGCCATCTCGTGTACAAGCGCAAGGTCGGCGTGGATCACAGCGACGCGTTCTCCGGCCCGCAGGACTGGACGCCGGTGCTGGCTGTGGACGCGCTGGGTGACCGCGAGCCGAAACGCATCGAGCTCGAGGGCCAGGGCGTTCTGCTTTTCCGCGAGGGCAACGATGTCTACGCGATCGGCGCCGTGTGCGCTCACGCGGGTGGGCCGCTCGACGAAGGGGCGTTCCACGACACCTCCGTGCAATGCCCGTGGCACGACTCGGTCTTTAGTCTGAGGGACGGCCACATCGTGCACGGCCCGGCGACCCAGCCGCAGCCCGTGTTCGACGCGCGGATCCGGGACGGCCAGGTCGAACTGAGGCTGCGGCAAGATTGATCGCGGCCGGTTGCCTAGCCTCCCAACTCCTTGATCACCTCGTCGCGTGCGGCAGACCGTTCGATATTGAACTTGCGATCGTACTGCATGAGATCACTGCGGCCACGGCTCGACGAACTCGGATTTCAGCAGAACTCAGGATCCACGACGGGGGATCCGGTGTCAGGGCACGCCGCAGCTCATGAACAGGCGCCTAAGCCGGCGCAACGTTGACATCCGGGACGGAACCATGGCATCGTCGCCGGCGCAATGAGAAACGGAATCATCCTGCTGAACTTCGGGGAACCGGAGCGGGCGACGGAATCGGAGGTCGTACCGTTCCTCGAGCGCATCTTCGCGTTGAACGCGCCGCTCGAGGGCGAGGCGAATGCGGCCGGGTCAAGGGCGCGGGCGGCGGAGCTGGCGCGGCGGCGCGCGCCCGGGCTGATCGAGGAGTATCGCGAGATCGGCGGCTCGCCGCTGAACGCGCAGGCCGCGGCGCAGGCGAGTGCGCTCGAGCGTGAGCTGGGTGCGCGCGGGCATGATTGCGTCGTCATCGTCGCCATGCAGTTCACG
>JBOHRM010000053.1:0-2203 GCA_050732715.1 Longimicrobiales bacterium | reverse complement strand
GGCCGGCACCGGCGGGACGCTCGACATCCACGCCATCGACGTCGGACAGGGTGACGCCCTCGCGATTCGATCCCCTGCCGGCCGCTGGATTGTCGTCGACACCGGCATTCGGTCGGACGATTACGACGCCGGCCGGTCCCGCGTCGTCCCGTTCCTCCGCCAGCACGGTGTCCGCCGCGTCGACATCCTCATCCTCACCCATCCGCACGCCGACCATATCGGCGGCACGATCGCTCTGCTCGACGCGTTCGATGTCGGCGTCATCATCGATCCCGCCGTCGCCGCCGGCTCCGAGGTCTATGCCGAGACGCTCGGCCGCGCGCGCCGGCTCGGCGTGCGCTGGGTCGCGGCCCGGCCGGGTCGCGAGATCGCGCTGGGTGATGTGGTCATCCAGGTTCTCGCACCACTCGAGAATGTGCTTGACGCGTCGGCCGATCCGAACGACTATTCCGCCGTGTTCCGCCTGGCGTACGGGCGGTTCGGAGCGCTGTTTCTCGGAGACGCGCCGATGGAGGTCGAGAACGAGCTCGTCGCCCGCCACGGCGCCGCCCTGGCAGCACAGCTGTTGAAGGTCGGGCACCACGGCAGCCTGACATCCACCGGCGACTCGTTGCTCGCCGCCATCCGGCCCTCGCTTGCGATCGTCTCCGCCGGCCGCCGCAATCGCTACGGCCACCCGCACGCGCGGGTGCTCGCTCGGCTTGCCGGCCACGGCGTCCGCGTGCTGCGCACCGACGAGCGCGGCACGATCTCGGTGCGCGTCGACGCCCGCGGCGAGATGACGGCGACCAGCACTCGGTGAAGTCACGGAGGAGGCGATGCCCAACACGGTAGGCAGCTCAGTAGTCACGATCGAGCGCCACATCGTCGACCAGGAGCGGAGGTTCCCCGAGGCGACGGGCGCGTTCAGCAGCATCCTCTACGAGCTGGCGCTGGCGGCGAAGATCATCGCGCGCGAGGTCAACATGGCCGGCCTCGTCGACATCCTCGGCGGCACGGACGCGATCAACGTGCACGGCGAGCGGGTGCGCAAGCTCGACGCCTGGGCGCACGACGTGATCTTCAAGGCGCTCGACCACGGCGGCCACCTGTGCTGCATGGCCTCCGAGGAATCGGAAGAGATCATGCCGATCCCCGAGCGCTTCCCGGCGGGCAAATATGTGCTGCTCTACGACCCGCTCGACGGCTCGTCTAACATCGACGCGAACGTCTCGATCGGCACGATCTTCTCGATCCACCGCAAGCTCTCGATCGGCGAGCGCGGCACGCTCGAGGACGTGCTCCAGGCCGGCCGCACGCAGCTCGCGGCGGGATACGTCGTCTACGGCTCGTCGACGATGCTCGTGTACACCACGGGCAACGGCGCGCACGGTTTCACGCTCGACCCGTCGATCGGCGAGTTCCTCCTCAGCCACCCGAACATCCGCATCCCCGATCCGCCGCAGCGCATCTACAGCGTGAACGAAGGCAACTACGCGCGGTGGTCGGAAGGCCAGCGTCGTCTCGTCGACTATTTCAAGGGCCTCGACGGCGACAACGCCAAGCCGTTCTCGGGCCGTTACATCGGCTCGCTGGTGGCCGACTTCCACCGCACCCTGCTCTATGGCGGCATCTTCATGTATCCCGCGGACGCGAAGAACGAGAAAGGCAAGCTGAGGCTGCTGTACGAGGCCGCGCCATTGGCGTTTATCTGCGAGCATGCCGGCGGTCGCGGCTCCGACGGCGAGCGCAACATTCTCGATATCGAGCCGGATTCGCTGCATCAACGCACGCCGCTCTATCTCGGCTCGCGCGATTTCGTCGAGACGGCCGAGCGCTTCTTGCAGGCCGATCGGATGCCGGCAGTGGCCGGAGACTGAGTAGAAGGGGTTCCGAGTTCCGAGTTCCGGGTTCCGAGTTGCCCGCACCACCCCGTTTCGGGATCGATGGCGCGGCGGCAGTGGCATAGTGGACTGACCGGATGCGCGGTCGGAGGTGAGCGGCGGTGTTCGACGTTTCGGTAACGACTCCGCCACGCCATGGTATCGCGAACCGCGAGCGCGTTCATAGGCTGTAATAAATCGTGAGGTGTGCGCGTTCCTGATGTTGGTCACGGAATCGGTCGCGGCGATGCGCGGCGTCGTTACGTTACGCGGCCGTGGCGCGACGGTGACTCGGTCGTCCGAAAGCCCGGCCATCATGGTCCGCTGGTGACGTGGCCAAA
>JBOHRM010000052.1:0-2553 GCA_050732715.1 Longimicrobiales bacterium | reverse complement strand
ATGCGGGCGAGCGCCGAGGCGGTCTCCGTGATGATCAACGAGTTGCTCGAGCGGTTGGCCACCGCACTGCCGCCCTCGGAGGAGATCAGGCCGGACACGGCGCTGACGAGCGAGTCCGCGCTCGCGTACTCGATCACGTACTGGCGAGAGATCAGCGGCTCGAGCTGCTGCCGCTCCCGGATCTTGCTCGCGTCCTTCACCAGGATCACACCCGACTCGAGCGCTTGCGCGACGAGGTCGTTCGCCGCCAGCACGGCCTCGAACGCGGTCTTCCAGTCGTGGTTCCGAATCTCGGCCGTGATCAACATGCCCCGGATCTCGCTGGACGCGATGATGCTCTCGTTCGCGTAATCGGCGAACGCGTGAAGCACGTTGGCGAGCGGTTCTTCGACGAACGTAACCGTGATCGGCACCTCCTGCTGCGCGACCTGTGACGTTGCGGGCCGGATCGGCGAATCGGATAACGGCGCCGCCAGCGAGAACGCGATGAGCACGATCATCGTTCAGGCTCCTCCCCACGTGCGATCTCGGCTCTTAGCTCGAGCGTCTCGCGCCTGCGGCTGCCGTAGTCCTCGACCACGAAGACCGCTTGCTTCGGCGTGATTTCCACGATCGTCGCGTTGCCGAGTGCCTCGCCGCGCCGCAGCCGGTACGACGCCTTCGAGCCGTCCGCGAGCACGGCGATGCTCTCATCCGGCGCGTCGGAGAAGATGATCATCCGGAGCGACAGCTCCTCGAACATCGGACCCGAACCCTCCCGGCCGAGCGAGTTGAACGGGTCACGCCGGTTCGCCCCCGGATACACGAAGACCTCGCGCTCGAAGATCAGCCTCGGGCCTTCGGCGGACGCCTCTTTCTCCACTTCTGCGGGCGCGCTCGCGTTCGCCGCCGCCGTCGTGGCCGTGGGTGCGCTCGAACGCGCCTGCCAGCCCGCGACGGGCGTGTAGGCGCTTGCCAAGGCAACCGCGGCGGCAAGCGCGAGGACGCACGCGCCTGTCCTCGTCTCTCGGTGTTGGTTCATCGTTCAGCCCTCTCCGGCTCGGCCGCCGGCGGCGCCGGTGGCCCCTCCGGCACGATGTAGGTGACGATGCGGAAGCTCGCGTCGAGCAGCGGCACGCCGTTGCGATCCGTCTCGCCTGGGCTCGAGCGCAACGTCAGCTGGACGGGCGTGATGATGCGCGGAAGAGACCCGACCGCGGCGAGGTACTCGCCCACGCGATGGGTCATGCCCCTGATCCCGATATCGTACGTCTGCTTGCTGTAGTACGGCCCCGTTTCCTCACGGTGTGGGCTCATACGCGTCAACTCGACGCCGGCGCTCTGTGCGCGCAGCGTCATCGCATGCAGCAGGTCCGGCACCTCCTCGCGGTGCGGGATCAGCTCTTCGAGCCGGACCCTGTGCCGCTCGAGCATCGCGAGCTTGCTCTCGAGCGCGGGGCCGCCTTGCAACGCGAGAGCTTCCGCCGCCGCGTTCGCCGTCTCGAGCGCCGTGAGTCGCGTCGCGAGTGCCGCGATCTCCCCGCGGCGCTCCTTATGCAACACCTGGTAGTACAGAAAGAACAGAACGAACGCGGCGACGCCTGCCAGCAGCATTTTCTGCTGTCCTGAATTCTGCGGCAGCCGTGACATGATCAGCCCTCCTGGCGGGTGAAGAGCGGGACAGTCTCGATCCTGTCCGGCGGTGCGTTCTCGAACTGCGCCTCGAGCTGGAACGTGTACAGCCGCTTTTCGTCCTCGCGCAGCTGGTCGGTCTGGAGAAGCGTGACGTTGCGGATGAACGGTGACGCCTCGAGGTCCTGCATCAGCCGTGTGAGCGCGAACGTGTTGCGGGTCCGGCCGTCCATCGCGAAACGGGGCGTATCGAATGTGCCCTCATCCGAGAGGTACGCGATGCTGACGAGCCAAGTGGACGGCGGGATCGCGCGACTGATCTCGTCGACGATGTGCGCCCAAACGTAGCGCCCGGCGTCGATCTCCTGGATGATCTCGAGCTTCTGCGCGATCGTGTCCTGACGCGCGAGCAGCAGCTCGTTGGCGGCCCGCATCTCCGCGTACCGCGCCGAATCGAGACGAGCGCCCTCGATCGCCACCTCGAGTCCGGACCGCCGGTCCCTCGTCGAGAAGAACATCGACGCGGCGACCAGCGAACCGACGAGCCATGCGAGGATCGCGAACAACAGCCACCGGTCGGTCGGCTTGCGCGCGTGCGCGGCCCGGTCCGCGGACATCGAGCGCAGCCGCGGCAACCGTGGCGTCGAACGCCGGCGCGCATCGGGTAGCAGATTGATCTCGATCATTCCAGGCCCTAGTGGTCCGAGGCTCGCAACGCCAGCCCGATCGGCAGCATCAGCATCGGCGCCATCTGATCGAGCGGCAGAGATTCCATGACGTCAGGTCGCACGGCGAGGCGTTGGATCGGGCTCGCCAGCTCAGTAGTGATGCCGAGCTTCTGGCCGAGCGCCTCGGCGAGTCCCGGCACACACGCGCCGCCGCCCGACACGAGCACCCGCCCGATGCCGGTGCCACCGAGCTCCCGCGCCACACTGTGTGCAT
>JBOHRM010000051.1:0-3137 GCA_050732715.1 Longimicrobiales bacterium | reverse complement strand
AGCTTGTCGTAGAGCAGCTCCTCGTAGCGGACGAGCTCGGCGGCGTCATCACGGTCACGGTCCGCGCGGCCGAGTGCCGCGCGTTGCGAGGCCGTGGTGAGACGGGCACTCAGCTCGTCGGGCGTGGTCGGCAGCGTGACCCAATCATCGGCTTCGACGAGCGCGGACCCGACATCGGCGGCCCCGTTCGCGGCGACGAGCAGCGCGATGTCGTTGCGGCGTGCGTCCGCGCGGACCTCGTCGACGTCGATGCCGGGGCCGAGCTCGAGAAGGATGATGTCGGGCCGCGTCGACACGAGATCGGCCGTGGCTGGCGCGCGTTCACCGTCGAGCACTTCGGCGCCCAGGCGGGCGGCCGCCTGATCGAGGGCATCTCTGAGCGCAGGGTTGTGGACCTTCGCGCGAATCTTCACGCGGTGGTCTCCCGAGCTTTGAGGTTCAGCTCGACACGTTTGCCGAGCTCCTCGAGCTTGATCGGTTTGACCAGGTAATCGTCGGCGCCCGCGCGGAGGCCCTCATGCTTGTCGGTGAAATCGCTGCGCGCCGTGAGCATGACCACGCGCGCTTTGCCGTACTGCGGGTGGTTCTTGATCACGCGGGCGACCTCCCAGCCATCCATGCCAGGCATCATGACATCGAGTAGCACGAGGGCGGGCTTGACCTCCTCGAGCTTAGCGAGCGCTTCCGTGCCGTCGATCGCGGTGGCGACGGTGTAACCGCGCGACTCGAGGAACGTGCGCACGATATCGACCGAGTGGGGATCGTCGTCGACGATCAGGATCGGTTCATCGGTCATGGATCACCGTGAGCGCCGGACTGAGGAGGACGACGTCAGACATGGGGAGGGGCATGATCGATCGCGGCCTCCGGTAAACGGGCGCGCGTACAGGTAAAACACTCTGGTACGAAGGGGCAAGAACTGCGCCACCTGCTGAGCGGCCGGCAAGGGCGACGCGTGTGGCGGTGCATGCGCATCAGGGGCGGTTCAGTGCTCGCCTCGTAACCGTTTCTGCTGCACGCGCAGCTGCTTTCGTTCGGCACGGCGGCGGACGCGGGCTTCGCGGGCGCTCTCGCCCGGGTAGCGGAGGTGGACCTCGACGGCGCCCATGAGGGCAAAGCCGGTGATGCGAACGGTCGGAGCGTTGGGGTCTTCCGTGACCGGCTCGGGGACGTGCTCGAACGCGCCCATGATCGAGATGCCGTTGGATTCTACACGCGTGCCCGGGGAGACCAGGATGTCGGCGCCGCCCATGATGGCAAAGACCTGGATCTCCGATACGCCGGCCGGCAGCAAGGCTTCACGCAGGTCGATCTCGGCGCCGCCCATCACGGCGATCACGTGCGTGCGCCGAGCGGGCGTCCATTGTCCCTTCTTCTCGACGGCGCTCATGATCGCCACCTCGAACTGACGCTCGCGCACGACGGAAGATGGCACGGGCTGCGGCGAGGCCGGCGCGGGCGCGGTGGCGGCCGGAGTCTCGGCGGGCAGCGCCGGCAGGTCAGCCGTGAGCGCGTCGAGCTGTTGCAGCTCGAGTGCACGATGCGCCGCATCGAGCCGTCTCTCGAGCTCATCCACAGATAGCGTGTCCGTGGCGAAGTGTTCGATCAACGTCTTGATCGTTCGCTCGCGCTGGACTTCGAGCACGG
Organism: Longimicrobiales bacterium; assembly: GCA_050732715.1. Classification (GTDB taxonomy): domain Bacteria; phylum Gemmatimonadota; class Gemmatimonadetes; order Longimicrobiales; family RSA9; genus JBOHRM01. Next base: position 1,490 of record JBOHRM010000051.1, on the reverse strand, counting down.
GCGCGCGGATCGGAACTTGGTCGGGCATAGCGAATTCCGCTCGGTTCGACTCGGCTGAATGTTCGACACCGGACTCAGCGCCGCAAGCGGCGCCCAGTCGCGCCGCGGTCGGCCCACGAAAACCGGGAAGCTGTCTTGCGCGTACTATTCGGTGATCGCGGAGTTGGCTGCGTGACTCATTCGACCGTGGCGGGACGATGAACATCTTGTCTTGGATCCTCTTCGGGTTGATCGCCGGCGCGCTGGCGAAATTCATCATGCCAGGGAAAGATCCGGGCGGGTGCCTGGTCACGGCCGGGATCGGCATACTCGGCGCGATCGTCGGCGGGTTCATCGGTACCGAGGTGTTCGACTTCGGCACCGTGACGGGGTTCAACCTACGGTCCCTCCTGATCGCGATTCTCGGGGCGGTCTTGCTTCTGGCCGTCTATCGTCTTCTGTTCCGGTCGCGGCGGCACTAGGACTTGAAGCGGGCGTCGAGCACGCTCAGCACGTCATCGAGTGTGACGCCCGCGGCGGCACACGCGACGAACGTGTGGTAGAGCAGGTCGGCGGCCTCGTTCGCCGCGCCCGATTCGTCTTTGCTGTGACACGCGATCGCGAGCTCGATCGATTCCTCACCCAGCTTTTTCAACCGCAGGTTCGGGTCGGCGAGCAGTCGCGCGGTATAGCTGCCGGGCTCGGACGAGCGCGCGCGGTCGGCGATGATCTCGGCCAGCCGCGCGAGTGTGGGCGGCGCACCGAAGCAGCTCCAATCGCCGGTGTGGCAGCTCGGGCCCGACGGGTCCACGAGCGCGAGCACGCTGTCGCGATCGCAGTCGCCGTGAAGCGAAACCAGGGCCTGCACGTTTCCGCTCGTCTCACCCTTGAGCCAGAGTGCTTCGCGCGAGCGTGAGAAGTACCACATGCGCCGCTCGCGCAGGGTGCGCTCGAGGGCTTCGCGATTCGCGAACGCGAGCATGAGGACGTCACCGGTGCGCGCGTGTTGAGCGACGACGGGGATCAGCCCGTTCGCCTTCGAGAAGTCGAGCTGATCGAGCTGCTGCGCGTGGTCGATTCTCATTGAGTTCCGGGTTCCGGGTTCCGGGTTCCGAGTTCCGGGTGGGGCCCACTCCACGCACACCGCCCCGACACCGGCGAGTTTCGGGCGGCCTCACTCCTCCGGACCCGTCCCCTTCGGCGACTGAGCTTCGGTGACGAGCATGTTGCGGATCTCTTGCGCGAGCGCGGCGTTCGTGGCGACGAGCGTGCCGTGTTGGTAGCCGGTGCGGCCGTGCCAATCCGTGAGCGCGCCGCCGGCCTCCGCGATGACGGGCGCGATCGCGGCCGCGTCCCAGATCGAGAGGACGGGATCGAGCATCGCCTCGGCGCGCCCCGTCGCCACGAGCGCATAGCCGTAGCAGTCGCCCCATGTGCGCGTCAAGCCCGCGCGCGCACGCAGACGGTTCCAGCCTCTGGCCCAGCCGCTGGCCCAGCCGCTGGCGAGGTGG
>JBOHRM010000050.1:0-6066 GCA_050732715.1 Longimicrobiales bacterium | reverse complement strand
GGCCTAGGCTGGATGATCCTGCAGTTCGGCTTGGGTACCCTCGTTTGGCACAATGGCGGAACGGGTGGGTTCAACAGTTTTGTCGGCTTTGTGAAGGAGAAGGGAGCCGGGGTGTGCGTTCTCATGAATCGCGGCCTTTCCTTTCTATCCGCATTTGGTCTTGGGCCACCTCCGGCGGAGGGCATCGGATTCCGAATTCTGAAATCGCTCGCGAACGGCGCGGCATAACGAGCGTTTGCACCTGACACGACGCTTCGCGCCGCGCAAGTGAAACGCATGGCGTTGGGCCACGCACATCCTGACCATGACCCTCGCTGACGACGTCAGAGCGCTTGCTCGACTGTATCAATGCGCACATCTGGACCGTCGAGCCAGGGAAGGCTCTCGGCCCGACTCTGACCCCCTGCGGATACCCCGCGCAACCGTGCTGTACAGCCCTTGGCAGGTCCGAAGACGACGACTTGCTCGCCGCCTCCGGGGCGTGTTAAGATACTCATGCGATTCAGGACGCACCCCGTCCGCGGGAAGGGCCGAGCCCGCCTGAGCACACCGTAGTTCACAGACGCGATCTTCTTTCAGCCCGCAGAGCGGACACGGGCATTTACGAAAGGAGATCATCCATGTCCGATTCCCCATCGCGCCTTCCCGCGCGGCCGTCTCTGGAGCAACTCCGCAAGCAGGCCAAGGAGCTGCTGAGCGCGTACCGCGCAGGTGATGCCGCCGCCGCTGACCGCCTACACGCAGTTCTGCCGCGACTGGCCGAGCCAGGCCGCTCCGCCGACGTGAGACTCGCCGACGCCCAGTTCTTCCTCGCGCGCGACTACGGCTTCGAAAGCTGGCCGAAACTGGTGCACCATGTGGCAGCCCTGAGTCCGCAGGGGCTGGAGCATTTCGAGAGTATCGCCCGCGACTTTGTGGCCGCGAACAACGGCGATGCCGATGCGCTCGCCCGGCTCGGCGAGCGTTTCGGCGGCCTCGAGCAACTTCGGCAGACGGTGCAGCAGCAAGGGCGATCGCCCGGTGAGACGAGCGAAGCGAGACAGCTCACGTTGCCGGACGCACGGCTCTACGTCGCCAACGCGCTGGGACTCGAGAGCTGGGACGCCCTGGCCGCGAGCTTGAAGCAACCGCGCGCCGACCCGCGTAGCGCACCGCACGGGCTCAGCACCAGCCCGCCCTTCTACAGAATCGACTGGAAGAAGAACACGCTGGAACCGCGCCAGCCGCTCACGGACCACGACTGGGAAACCATCATCGACGTGATCCGCGAGCACGGCGTCACGGGCGTAAACGCGAACGGCCAGATGACCGACGAGTCGCTCGAGCGGATATCGCATTTGGAGCACGTGACGAGGCTCGACCTGGGCGGCTCGAAGCGGCTAACGGATCAAGGAATGCTGCATCTGGCGAGAATGCCGCAACTCCAGGAGTTGGTGGCCGGTTGTCCGCGGCTGACCGACCGCGGGCTGGAGGTGCTGCGCCATCTACCCGCGCTCAGACGGTTTCAGATGTGTTGGCAGCAGGGGATCAGCGACGCGGGGATCACCAACCTGTCCTTCTGTGATGGGATCGAGGACGTGAACCTGCTCGGCTCTGCGACTGGCGACGGCGCCATCGAAGCGCTGCGCGGCAAGCCTCGCCTGCGGCACTTCAAGACCGGGACGCTCGTCACGGACGCCGGGCTGGCGCCGCTGCACGACTTCCCGATCTTCAAGACCTGGCGAGGCGGCGAGCCGCGCTACGACCTGATGTCCTTCGGTGACACCGAGCCGAACTTCCTCATGCTCGACGGCCCGTTCAGCGACCGGGGGCTCGCCGTCCTCGCCGGCCTCGAGGGCGTGTTCGGCCTCGGCCTCTTCTGGCACACCTCCGGACTCACGCCCGACGGCCTGCGCTCACTCGCCGAGCTGCCCAATCTCGGCAGCCTGGGATGCGATGGGAAGCTCTGCGACGACACCTCGATGCGGCACATCGCGCGGATCCCGCGGCTGCGCATGCTCGTGGCACAGGGCACCGTCGCGAGCGACGACGGCTTCGTGGCGCTCAGCCGATCGCAGACCCTCGAATACCTCTGGGGCCGTGAATGCCCGGGCCTCGAGGGCCGTGGTTTCGCGGCGCTCGCCTCCATGCCGGCGCTCCGGGGACTGGCGGTCAGCTGCCGGCGAGTGGATGACGCTGCGCTCGCCTCACTGCCCACGTTCCCGGTGCTCACCTGGCTGTTGCCGATGGACGTGACCGACGACGGCTTCCGCCACGTCGGGCGCTGCGCGCGGCTCGAGAAGCTCACCTGCATGTACTGCCGCGATACGGGCGACCAGGCGACGGAGCACATCGCCGGCCTCTCGCGGCTGAGGCACTACTACGCGGGCCAGACGCAGATTACCGACCGCAGCCTCGAGGTCCTCGGTGGCATGACCTCACTCGAAGAGGTCGAGCTCTCGGCGTGCGCTGGCATCAGCGACGCCGGGCTCGTGCACCTGGCCACGCTGCCCAAGCTCGAGAAGGTGTCCGTGGACGCCAGTGCGAGGGTGACTCGCGCCGGGATCAACGTGTTCCCTCCGCACGTGCACGTGAATTTCTGGACGTGATGCACGTAGCCTTGCGGGTGAGTTTGCAGGCGACGGCTCGCAGCGGAGCGCGTGTACAGTGCCGTCGACCGCTGGACGGCCGAGGCGCCGCTTAGAGCCCGCTCAGAAATAGGCTGGTGCATTCGGCCGCCGCTGCATCGACTGTACCAGCGTTGCCCCCTCTTTGAAGTAGCGCTGATACTCTTGCGTCGGGGCGCCTTGTTACAGTCGCGCATCGACAGCCTCGGTGCGACCCAGTTGTTCCTGAGCGGGCCCTTAGCGCGATCGAGGAAGTCCTGAGCACCCCGTCCGATGTCGGCAGCGGAGCGCGACTCTTCTCTGCTTCGATGCCGCAGCGCTTCGAATCCATTTCACGCCGGGCGAGCGGTTCCAGTACTCGGGTGAAGGCTATTGTACCTGCAGTCGATCATCACCCATCTCGCAGGCACGGTGGATCCGGCAGAGTGTCGCGCCTACGAAGCGGGAATGCGCCAGTGCGCGACCGATATTAACACCTATCTCAGGACGAACGTGCTGACGCCGTGTCGCATGCGGTCCGGTGGCTCGAGGCAAATAGCCACGCTGGGGCTCACGCAAATGCTATTGACACGGCTTACGGTATTGATATCGTGCTCGCATCATGATGCGCTCTGCCATCAGCATTCGTGGATCCGCGCGGCCCGGCGCCAGGGTGCTGGCGGTGATGTTGATGCTGGCGATGGCCGCTGTACCGGTCGTGGACGGGTGGCTGCACGCCGGCGATGCCACTGCGGCTGCGGCGCAGCACACGGGTGCGAGCGACTGCGTCGTGTGTCGGCTGGCGTCGACGCCGTCTGCGCCTTCGGCAGGCCCGGAGACGACGATCACCGAAGCGGCGGCCGAGGAGCCGCCGCGTCTCGCACCGGAAGAGGTGCAACTGCGCCCGGCGCCTGCGCGACTGAGGCCGCCGACCCGAGCACCACCCGCCTAGTCATCGGGCGTCTGTATCAGGCGCCATTCAATCGCTGACAAAGACATTCGATCGTCGCGACGGCCGCGCTTCATAGCGGTCGGCGCGTGACAACTCGCGATGGCGCGCGTGCCTGCACGCGTGCTCATCGGAATCCAACACCGTGGAGGCAATGCATGTCGGCCGGCCAACCCGTCCTGACTGCGCGCGATGCGCCACCGAAGACATCGGCGGTGCTCGAGGCGCGTGCCCTGACCAAACGATTCGGCGAGCAGGTGGCGGTCGACGGGCTCGATCTCGCGATTGCGCCGGGCGAGATCTACTGCTTGCTCGGTCCGAACGGCGCGGGCAAGACGACGACGATCAACCTGTTCCTGAACTTCGTCGAGCCGACGTCCGGCGTGGTCATGATCCGGGGCAAAGACGTGACGGCGCACCCGATCGAGACGAAGCAGCACATCGCGTACATCCCCGAGCAGATCGCGCGGCAGGGACGACCACAGAGAGCACGCACAGTGGGAGGCCGTTCCCGGGCTCGTGCCGTTCGGCTCGTATTCCCGCTCGTTCCTGGCCAGCCCGAGCTTCGGATCCGTTGCGTCATCCGATGGTGCGCCGTTCGAGCCCGAGCAGGGCAGACAGTGGGAGGCCGGCGTCAAGGTCGACTGGGGCGGGACGATCATGACGACGCTCGCCGCCTACGACTTGGAACGCTCCAATGTGCCGGTCGCGGACCCGGAGGACCCGGCCTTCCGGATCGTTACGGGGCTGCAGCGTTCTCGCGGTGTCGAGCTGTTGGGGTCATGGGAGCCATCGCCGCACTTCGCGGTGTTCGGCTCGTACGCCTACACGGACGCTCGACTGGTTCGCGATACCAGCCTCCCGGAGGGTACGCGCTTGGACAACGTCCCCTATCACTCGGGGCGGGTTTGGCTCCGCGGATCCATCGAGGTGGGTGAGGGGCACACTGTGGGAGCACAGCTGGGCTCGGCCTTCTCGGACGACGTCGCCGCGTCTCTCACCAGCGATGTGACGGTCCCCGGCTACACCGTGCTGGACGGCGGCGCGTTCTTCGAGTCGGGAGCGTTCCTGCTCCAGCTCGCGGTCCAGAACGTCTCGGACCGCTACTACTTCTTGCGGGCCGCGTTCGGAGGCGGGGGAGTCGTACCCGGCGATGCCCGCCGAATCATCGGCGTTGCGCGCTGGCGCCGGTGACCGGTCGTGACCACGGTCAGCCTTGCGGAGGCGGTTACGATGAAAGCCACTCGGAAATCCAGCATCGCTTCTGTCGTGTGGCGTGTGGCCGGCAAAGAGCTTCGCGAAGCGTGGCGGGACGGCCGCGCGCGATGGACGCTGGTGATGCTGATGGGCCTCGTGCTACTCGCGTCGGTGCTCGGCTGGCGGCGGCACGTCCTGTACGAGGCCGAGCGCCGGGCCGCGGCCGCGGCGGACCGTGCCGTGTGGGAATCGCAGGGGCCACAGAATCCGCACTCGGCGGCGCATACCGGGCAGTACGCGTTCAAGCCGATCTCGCCGCTCTCGGCGTTCGACCGCGGGCAGGAGGATTACCTCGGTGTCGCGGTCTGGCTCGAGGCGCACTATCAGGATCCGGCCGCGTTCCGTCCGGCCGAAGATCAGCCGTTGCTGGCGAGGCTCGGTGCCGCCAGCGGTGCATACGTGCTGCAAGTTCTTGCGCCGTTGCTGCTGATCTTCCTCGGACACGGTGCGATCTGCGGCGAGCGCGAACGACAGACGCTGCCGCTCTCGCTGGCGACCGGCGCGAGGGGCTCGGCTTTGGCGTGCGGCAAGCTGCTCGCGCTGGCGGTGGTGGTGGCAGTGCTCCTCGTGCCGGTGGCCGCGTTGCTGCTGCCGGCGTCCGACGCCGACACCCTCGTACGCGGCGCCGCTTTGCTCTTCAGCTACGGGCTGTATCTGCTCACAGTGTCGACGCTCGTCATCGGCGTATCATCGATCGCGTCGAATACACGGACCGCTCTGATCGTGCTGCTCTGCGGCTGGGCGTTGTGCGTCCTCGCCGTTCCCCGCGTCGGTGCGAGCCTGGCGGAAGCGCTCGTGCCGAGCGCGGACCCGGCCGCGTTTTGGCGCGCGGCACAGCGCGACATCGATCTCGGCGCCGACGGTCATGACCCCAGCGACGCGCGGACCGATGCGCTCCGCCGAGAGACGATCGAGCGTTACGGCGTCGAGACGATCGAGGACCTGCCGATCAACTTCTCGGGGTTGGCGCTCCAGGCCGGCGAAGAGCACGGGAACGAGGTCTTCGATCGGCATTACGGCGAGGTTCAGGCGGTCGAGGCTCGCCAGCAGCAGGTTCTGCATGCCGTAGCTCTGTTGTCTCCACTGGTGCCGCTGCAGACCCTCTCGGCGGGATATGCGGGCACGGACCCGATCCACCACTGGCGCTTTGCGCATGCCGCCGAGCAGGAGCGACGGATCCAGCAGCGGTTCCTCAATGAAGACCTCATCGCTCATCCCGTGGCCGAGGGCGAGACCTATGCCGCGGACCCCGAGCTATGGCGGCGTACATCGCAG
>JBOHRM010000049.1:0-7115 GCA_050732715.1 Longimicrobiales bacterium | reverse complement strand
GCTCACGGCGCGCCGACCCGCGCCGGGAGCCCGGCCCGGCATGGACGTGTACGTGCCGCTCTCGTATGGCAATCAGTTCAGCCCACTGGCTTCGGATGGCCGCCGAGCCGAGTTCCTGCGTGTACTTGCGCGAGCGCGCCAGGACATCGGCGCCGATGGCATCGAAGGCGACGTGAGGCGGGTCGGGAGTCTGCTGCAAAGCGCGTTTCCGAACATCAACGGCCGCCTGACGTTCGGTGCGACGCCGTTGCGCCAGGTCACGGTCGGCGATGCCGAGACGCCGTTGCTCGTTCTACTCGGCGCGGTCGGCTTCGTGTTGCTCGTCGCATGCGCGAACGTCGCGAATCTGCTGCTCGCTCGCGCGTCCACACGGCAAGGCGAGCTCGCGGTGCGAGCGGCGCTGGGCGCGGGACGCGGCCGCCTGTTCCGCCAACTGCTCACGGAGTCGGTGGTGCTCGGCCTGTGTGGCGGCGCGCTCGGGCTGTTGCTCGCCTACGCGGGCACGAAGGCGCTGATCGCGGCGCAGCCCGCCGACATCCCGCGTCTGGAGGAGATTGGCGTCGACGGCACGGTGATGGCTTTCACGCTCGCGACCGCGTTGCTCACGAGCCTGGCGTTCGGCGCGTTGCCGGCGCTCCAGGCGACGGGCGCGAGTCTGATGGGCGTGCTGCGGGAGGGCGGACGCAGCGGCACCGCGGGTCGGAGCGGACACCGCGCGCGTGCGTCGCTCGTCGTGGCCGAGATCGCGCTCGCGGTCATGTTGCTCATGGGCGCGGGCCTGCTGATTCGCAGTTTCGTCGCGCTGACGCGGGTCGATCTCGGGTTCAGTACCGAGCAGGCGATGGCTTTCCGGCTATCGTTTCAGGGTGAGGCCTACCAAGAGGGGCAGCAGATTCGCACCCGCGTCAACGAGCTGGAGGAAGCGCTGCGCGCCCTGCCCGGCGTCCGCGCCGCCGGTGCGGGCTCGATCCTGCCACTGGCCGGCCGGGGCTCGATGTGGAGCTTCGGCGTGCCGGATGCGGCGCCGCCGCCGGCCGACGTCAACGCGGAGATCGCCGTCGTACTGATCACACCGGATTACTTCCGGGCGATCGGCACGCCTCTGGTGTCTGGCCGGGGCTTCGACGACCGCGACCACGATGACGCGCCGACCGTGGCGTTGATCAACGAGGCCGGCGTGCGCCGCTGGTTCGCCGGCGAGGATCCCGTCGGCAGGCGAGTCGACGCGAACGGCGAACGCGAGATCGTGGGCGTCGTCTCGGACGTGCTGCACGGCGAACCGGGCGAGCCACCCCTGGCCCATCTCTACGTGCCGTATGCTCAGGCGACGAGCCGCACCGTCCGTTTCGTCGTGCGCACCGCCGGCGATCCACTCGCGCTGGTGGGCGCGATCCGTGCCGAGGTCCGCTCGCTCGATCCGAATCTGGTGATCCCCGAGTTCGCACCCCTCGGCGAGCTCGTCGCCGCGTCCGTGGCCGGGCCGCGATTCTACACCTCGCTGCTCACGCTCTTCGCAGGCATCGCTCTGGCCCTCGCCGCCACCGGCGTCTTCGGCGTCATGAGCTACACGGTGGCGCAGCGCACGCGCGAGATCAGCATCCGCATGGCTCTCGGCGCGCGCGCGGGCGACGTGCTTCGAATCGTCGTGGGTAGGGCCTTGATGCTCGCGGCGTTGGGCGTCGCCGTCGGCGCCGTCGCTGCCATCCAGCTCGGGACGGTGCTCGAGAGCCAGCTCTTCGGCGTGACGCTGCTTGACCCGATCACGTTCGGCGGCGTCGTGCTCGTGCTCGCTGTGAGCGCCGCCGCCGCCAGCTATCTGCCGGCACGTCGCGCGGCGAGGCTGGATCCCGGCACGACGCTGCGCGACGGCTGACCCGGTGGTGCGCGCCTTCCACTCGAGTGCGCCGGATCGACGACGGCGAATCGCCGAGCGTCGACGCGATCCGTGGTGTGCCGTGCGCTCACGTGGTCGTTCGCCGTCTCCAACGATCAGATGACGCTGAGCGGCACGATCGACGGATCCGACCTGACCGGCACGTTCGTTCGCGACACGTGATGCCGTTCCGTCGTGCCCTCGGGGGCATGGTTGTTGCCCTCGACGACGTATCTCCCGCAGCGCGGTCCGGTCAAGTCGGAGCGAGAAGAACACATGAAGCGGCGAACGTTTGTCGGCGCGACGGGTGCTGCCGCCGCGGCACATCTTTGGGGGTCGAGCCCCGCACGGTCGCAGGGGGCTCGCGCGGCGGCGTCGACCGGGCAGGAGAGAGGCAACGCGGGCACCGCGCCTGGCGCGGCGTCGCAGTTCTTCACGGACGGAGACTTCAACTACATCTTTCTCGGCACGATCGGGCCCGCGTACTACCACCTGGCCGACGTCGGTGCTTGCTTCGCGATCGCGGACGAGATCGAGGACGGCGATTCCGCGAGCGCGGTCGCGGCGTTCACTGCCGCGGGTGATCGGCTAGCGGACATCGCGGCGCGGGCGGCCGCGGCGGGAGACCTGGTCAGCGCGCGTCAGGCCTACTTCCAGGCGTCGAACTACACGTTCGCGGCGACGTACTTCGTCGATGGCATGGGTGCGTCCGATCGATTCGCTCCGCTTTGGCGGCGGCATCAGGAGTTGTGGGACGACGGCGGTGCGCTGCTCGACCCGGCGCTCGAGCACGTGCGCATCCCGTACGAGGACACGACCCTGCCCGGCTACGTCTTCAAGGTGGATCACTCGGGTCGCCCACGGCCTCTGTTGATCTTCAATAACGGCAGTGACGGCGGGATGCCGAACGCGGTGTGGCCGTGGGGCGGGGCGCCGGGCATCGAGCGCGGCTACAACGTGTTGACGTTCTATGGCCCCGGCCAAGGGCTCGCCCTGGTGGACCAGGACCTGCATTTCCGGCCGGATTGGGAGAAGGTGATCACGCCCGTCGTCGACTACGCGCTCACACGCGGCGACGTCGACCCCCGACGCGTCGCGCTGATGGGCGTGAGCCAGGGCGGCTACTGGGTCCCGCGGGCGCTCGCGTTCGAGCATCGGCTCGCCGCGGCGATCGCCGATCCCGGCGTCTGGGATGTCTCGACGGCATGGCTCGAGCACATCCCGGCCGAGCTCCGCGAGCTGCTCGCCGCAGGACAAAAGACTGAGTTCGACCGCGCGTTCGACGCAGGCATTCGGCAGAATCCGAAACAAGCGGCGCAGTACACGTTCCGCTCACGGCCCTACGGCTTGACGTCGCCCTATGACGTCTACAAGGCCGTCGAGGAGTACACGCTCGCGGGCGTGGTGCAGCACATTCGGACTCCCATGTTCATCTCGGACCCCGAGGACGAGCAGTTCTGGCCGGGCCAGTCACAGAAGCTCTATGATGCGCTCACCGGCCCGAAGAAGCTGGTCCGTTTCACCGCGGCGGAGGGCGCGAATCTGCACTGTGAGGTCATGGCGCCCGGCTTGCGCGCACAACGCATGTTCGACTGGCTGGACGCAACGCTGACCGGCAAACGCTGACCGCCGCAGCCGGCCCAGGATCGAAGTCCGAAAACGGCGAGACATAGGCGGGGACGCGGGGTAGCTTCCAGTCCGATCCGACGATCCGAGCGCGGATCCTCTCGGAACAGACTGGAGCCCTGACGTGACCATCGACCACGACATCTGCTACCGAGCGCTGAGCGCGCACGACGCACGTTTCGACGGCATATTCTTCGTCGGTGTGACGACGACGGGGATCTACTGCCGGCCCGTGTGCCGCGCCCGCCTTCCGCGTGCCGATCGCTGCCGATTTTTCCCGAGCGCCGCGGCCGCGGAGACGGCGGGATTTCGGCCGTGCCTGCGCTGCCGTCCGGAGAAAGCGCCGGGCCGCGCGATCGTGGACGCGCCGGCGCGGCTCGCGCGCAGCGCCGCGGCCCATATCGCGGCGGGCGCGCTCAATGACGCGAGCATCGAAGACCTCGCCGAGCGCCTCTACGTCGGCGCGCGCCAGCTCAGGCGAGTCGTGAGACGCGAGTACGGCTCGAGCCCGGTGCAGCTGGCGCAGACGCATCGCCTGCTGCTCGCGAAGGCGCTGCTGACCGAATCGACGTTGTCGATGACCGACGTCGCCTTTGCGAGCGGCTTCGCGAGCCTACGCCGCTTCAATGCGCTGTTTCGTGACCGCTACGGCATGAGCCCGCGCAGGATCCGACGCGCGCGAACGTCGTCGACGTCGGCGAACGGTGCGCCGGCAACCGCAGCGGCCACCGGAGCGTTCACGCTCGCGCTGGACTACCGGCCGCCGCTCGACTGGGACGCGTTGCTCGCGTTCCTGGCGGCGCGTGCGGTGCCGGGCGTGGAAGTAGTCGAAGGCGGCCGCTATTCCCGGACGTTCGTGATCAGCGAGCATCGCGGCTGGGTCAGCGTGAAGCGGCGGGCCGGCGATAACCCTGTGCTCAACGTCGACGTGGCGTTGCCGCTGGCGCCAGTGCTGATGCCGCTGCTCGCGCGGCTGCGGAATCTGTTCGACCTCGATGCCGAGCCGTCCACGATCGAAGCGCATCTCGGCGCGGACCCGGACCTATCGCGGCTGGTGCGGCGGCGGCCGGGCCTGCGTGTGCCCGGCGCGGCCGATGGCTTCGAGCTCGCGCTTCGCGCCGTCCTCGGGCAGCAGGTGAGCGTGCGCGCCGCGACGACGCTTGCGGGCCGCGTGGCCGACGCGTTTGCTGAGCCCGCGGAGCTCGGTCACCCATCGTTGAACCGCTTCCCGGTCTCGGCGGAACGGCTGGCCGACGCGGGCGCGACGACGATCGCTGCGCTCGGCATGCCACGGGCGCGAGCGGAATGCGTGGCGGCACTCGCGCGATCCGTGGCCGAGGGCGCGCTACGGCTCGAGCCGGGCGCGCCTGTCGAGCAGACGCTCGAATCGCTACGCCAGCTGAACGGCGTCGGGCCGTGGACGGCGCAATACATTGCCCTGCGAGCATTGCACTGGCCGGATGCGTTCCCGCATCACGATCTCGGGCTGCGGAAGGCGTACGGCGGCGCGACGAGTGCACGCTTGCTCGAAACGGCCGACCGCTGGCGGCCGTGGCGCGCGTACGCCGCCGTGCACCTGTGGCAGAGTTTGACCGATGCGCCATCGCGCAACGGGTCGCGTCCCGGCACCCCCTCACCCTAGCCATCTCCCCCAACGGGGGGAGAGGGGAGCAAAACCCCGGCACCGGGACCATGAAAGCGCACGCCGAACGCATGACCCTCGATGGCTTCGCCGCACGGCTCGCCGAGAGCGAGCCGACGAGGGCATCGGCGCGATTGCCTACCCGCGCGAGTTTGGTGGTGAGAGTAGTCCGCGCCGCGGGCGAATGACCGGCCGCCCCGCCCGACTCCTGCTGGAAGGAGCGCCGTGGCGGCCACTGAGACAAGAGGAGCCGAAATGATCGACACCGTGTTCTACCGAATGGAAGCGAGCCCCGTCGGCGATCTCCTGCTCACGTCCGATGGCGTCGCCGTGACGGGGGTCTACATGGAGGGAGGGAAGGGAAGCCCGCGGCCACAGCCGCACTGGATTCCCGACGAGGACCGCCTGGCGCCGGCCGCGGAGCAGTTCGCCGAGTATTTCGCCGGCGAACGTGTCTCGTTCGACGTACGGCTGGCGCCGCGTGGCACCGCGTTCCAGCGTCGCGTCTGGGACGCGTTGCGCGCGATTCCGTACGGCGAAACGATCAGCTACGCCGAGCTCGCGCATCGGATCGGGCAGCCGAAGGCAATGCGCGCGGTGGGCGCGGCGAACGGCCGCAACCCGATCGGCATCGTGGTGCCGTGTCATCGCGTGATCGGGGCGGACGGCAGCCTCACGGGCTACGGCGGCGGGCTGGACCGGAAACGAGCGTTGCTCGACCTCGAGGCCCGCGTGGCTTCTCGGTCGCTCGGTCTGGTCTCGGACTCGGTGATCGCCGGCGCCTGAACCCTGATTTGTCCTGAATCCCGAGCCCTTGTTCTTCCGTACACCGAGATTCACTCGATGTCGATTCCGGTTACCTTCGTTCGACGGTTGGGTGGATTGCAGATCCAACGGTGAATGGGTTCGAACATTCAGGAAACGAGGCCAGCGATGCAGATTACCGAATTGAACGAGAAGATCTACCAGCAAGGCGACGCGGGTTACGATGACGCGCGACGGCCGTTCAAGCTCACGGTCGAGCAACGCCCCGCGCGCGTCATGATGGCCGAATCGGTTGACGATGTGGTGGCCGCCGTGCGGTTCGCGCGGGAGCAAGGGATGCCGTTCGCCGTCCAGGCCACGGGTCACGGCCTGGTGCGTGGATGCACGGACGGCGTGCTCGTGAACACGGCTCGATTCACGGGTGTGCAGGTGGATCCGGCGCGGTCGACGGCGCGCGTCAACCCGGGCACGCGGTGGCGGGACGTGCTCGCGGCGGGCGATCCGCTCGGGCTCATCGGGCTGTCCGGCACGGCGCCGTCCGTCGGCGTGGTCGGGTACACGTTGGGTGGAGGCGTCGGTTTGCTGATGCGCACGTTCGGGTACGCGGCCGACAGCGTGATCGCCGCCGAGATCGTGACGGCGAACGGCCAGCTGCTCCGCGCGGACCGCGACCAGAATCCGGACCTGCTCTGGGCGTTGAAAGGCGGCGGCGGCAACTTCGGCGTCATCACCGCGCTCGAGTTCAAGCTCCACCCGGTGCGTCAGGTGTACAGCGGCGTGGCCGCCTACCCGGCAGAGCGGGCAAGCGAATTGCTGAGGCGATGGGCCGCCTGGACGGTCGACGCGCCCGATGACTTGACGTCGGCGGCCGTGTTGATGCGCGTCCCGCCGTTTCCCGCGATCCCGGAGTCGATCCGTGGGAAGCAGATCGTGATGCTGCGCGCCGCCTCGGCGAGCGGCGACGCAACGCCGATCGAACAGCTACGGGCCGAGCTCGGGACGCCGCTCATGGACACGTACAGGACGTCGACGTACTTGGAAGCCGCTCTGGCAAGCATGGACCCGGACCAGCCGGTCCCGGTGACGACGGCGGGTGCGATGATCGGCGAGTTGTCGGACGGCGCGATCGATCACCTCATCGGGCTGGCCGGCTCGGACTCGCCCCTCATGATGGTCGAGGTCCGGCACCTCGGCGGCGCCTCCCGGCGC
>JBOHRM010000048.1:0-13038 GCA_050732715.1 Longimicrobiales bacterium | reverse complement strand
TTCCAGGGCATCACGAAGCGGTTCCCCGGCGTGCTCGCGTTGGACGCCGTGACGATCGAAATCGCCGGCGGCTCGTGCCACGCGCTGTGTGGCGAGAACGGTGCCGGCAAGAGCACGCTCGGCAAGGTCCTGGCCGGTATCCACGTGCCGGATTCGGGTCGGATCCTGGTGCACGGCGAACGTGTGCATCTCGGGAGTCCGCATGATGCGCTGGCCGCGGGCATCGGCATGGTCCACCAGGAGCTGGCATTCTGTGACAACCTCTCCGTGGCGGAAAATCTGTGTCTCAGGGCGCTGCCGACGCGGCGCGGCATCGTGCAGCGCGCCGAGCTGTGGCGGCGGGCCACGGCGAAGCTCGCCGAGATCGGGGCGAGCCTGGACGTGCGGCGCCCGCTGGGCGAGCTGAACCTCGCCCAACAGCAGCTGGTCCAGATCGCGGCGGCCGTCGGCGGCGGCGCACGGATCATCGTGTTCGATGAGCCGACGAACAGCCTGAGCCAGGTCGAGGCCGAGCGACTCTACGATCTCATCGGGCGACTCCAGCTCCGCGGGGTGACGTGCATCTACGTGTCGCACCGGATGCCCGAGATATTCCGGCTGTGCGACACGGTGACCGTGCTTCGCGATGGGCGTCACGTCGGCACGCGCCCCGTGGTCGAGCTCTCGGAGAGCGAGCTCGTTCACATGATGATCGGCCGCACGCTCGACATGCGTGCGATCCACGCCTCTGGCGAGGCTATCCGAGCCGCGATCAGGGCGGATGGCGCGCGCCCCGCGCGGCCCGGAGGCAGCAGCGCCTCCCGCGACCGTGCGGAGCCCGAGAGGGGGGCGGCGGATGCACGCGACAACGGCTCGCAACAGCTGCTGCGCGTCGAGGGGTTGAGCTCCGCCGGCAAGTTCGAGGAGGTATCGTTCTCGCTCCATGCGGGCGAGGTGATCGGACTGGCGGGTCTGGTGGGCGCTGGCCGATCCGAGATTGCAATGGCTCTGTTCGGCCTGGACCGGGCCGTTCGCGGCAGCATCTACTTGGAGGGCCGGCGGGTCCGCATCCGGAGCCCGCGCGAGGCGATCCGTCTCGGCATTGGCCTGGTCCCGGAAGACCGCAAGCGTCAGGGTCTCGTGCTGTCCGAGACGGCGCTGCACAACACGTCGCTGCCGATCCTACGCCGGCTCTCACGTTTCTCCTGGCTGCGCCGTGACGATGAGCGCGCGCTCGTCACACGATACGTGAACCTTTTGCGTGTTCGCACCGCGAGCCTCGACGCATTGGCGGCCGGTTTGTCGGGCGGCAATCAACAGAAGCTGGTCCTCGCGAAGTGGCTGGCGGCGAGCTCGCGCATCCTGATGCTGGATGAGCCGACACGTGGCGTCGATGTCGGCGCGAAAGCGGAGATCCACGAGCTGATCGATCAGCTCGCGGCGCAAGGTCACGGCATCCTGTTGATCTCGAGCGAGCTCCCCGAGATCCTGCGGCTCTGCGGCCGCATCCTCGTGCTGCGTGCTGGCCGCCTCACGGGCGCGGTCGCGCGCGAGCAGGCGACACAGGACGGGCTGCTGCGGCTCATGGCGGGGCTCGCCGTGCCAGCCCCCGCCGAGCCTGACGGTGTCGCCAGTGCGGTTCTTGACGCGTTCATCATGGAAGGAGCCGAGCATGCAGCGCGTACGAAGCGTTGACGCCCGACCCGAGGTGGACGAATGCGCGTCGGTGAGCTGATCGCCCGCAAGGGTGGTGTGGTCACGACGATCACGCCGGACCAGAACGTCGCAGCCGCTGCCCGCCTCCTGATCCAGCACAACATCGGCGGCCTGCCGGTCATCGCCGGCGACGGCTCACTCTCCGGCTTTATCGCCGAGCGCGACATCGTTCGTGCCGTCGACCGGCACGGCGAGGACGCGTTGAGGTTACCGGTGCAGCGCGTGATGCGCCGGCCGGCGCCGGTCTGCTCGACCGGCGACGCGCTCTACGACGTCATGGCGATGATGACGCGCGACCGGCTGCGCCACCTCGTGGTCCTGGACGGCGACCGGACGGTGGGCGTCCTTTCCGTCGGCGACATGGTCAAACACCGGCTCGAGGAGCTCGAGACCGAGCTCGGCGTGCTGCGTGACTACGTGGCCGCACGACGCGGAACGAATCTCTGAGGGTTCCGGGCTCCGGGTTCCGAGAGTTGGGGTCGGTAGCCTCAACGCGGAACGCTTACCGCAGCCCCAACTCAGTTTGGCCATGCCGCGGGAGGCACCAGCGATCGCTGAAACTGGGTGGCGGCGGGGAACCCGGAACCCGCAACCCGGAACCCGGAACCTCTACTCAGACGGCTGCGCGTCGCCTGGAGGCGCTGGGCCCGGGCGTGCGCGAAGGCTCTTCTCGCACGTCGTCGCCCTCGCGGAAGAACGGCTCCCACGCCGAAGCCGGCGGCTTTGGCGTGAGCAGGCTGACGATGACCAGCGCGAGGACAGACACCGTCACGGCCGGGTAGGTGACCTCTTGGAGCATCGGGTGCCAGGTCGCGAAGAAGTCCTGCCGGGACAGGTAGAACGTCCAGAACACGGTCACGGCCGCACCGGACGCGATCGAGGTCACGGCCGCCTGCTTGGTCGCCCGCTTCCACAGGAACGCCGCCAGCAGGGCCGGCGTGATACCGGCGCCGTAGATGAGATACGCCGTATACGCGGCCGTCAGGATCGTGGGAAACTGATCGACCAGGAGGTAGGCGATGAAACCGAGGATCAGGACCATCGCACGGCCGATGATCACGACGCGACGCTCCGGGGCGTTCGGCGCGATGAATCGCTGGTAGACGTCGCGTGTGAGGTTCGTGGCCGGCACCAACAGGAACGAGTCGGCGGTCGACACGATGATCGCCAGCATCGTCGCGACGAGGAGCATACCGATGACCATCGGCAGCGCGGCCACCGCCACCGCGGGGATCACGTTCTCCGAGAGGTTCGCGGCGACGTCGGCCGCGCCGCCTCCCGGGAACAGCTCGGGGATGATCCCCTGCTCTGCTGCCACGCTGCCCGTCAGCCCGAGGAACGAGATTGACGTTTCGAGGAGGATCACGCCGAAGACCCAGACCAGCACGGCCTTCTTCGCGTTGCCGCCGTCGCGCGCCGAGAAGATGCGCTGATACATGTTCGCATCGCCTAGGAGCAGCAGCATGGTCGGCACGAGGAACGAAAACGCGATGATCGGCGCCGAGTCGATCGCCGACCGCTCGTCCGCCCAGTTGCCGAACAGACTCAGCTTCCCGGCGGCTTCCGCGGTTGCGATGACTTCGGGGAGCCCGCCCACGGCATGGACCAGGAATATCCCTGCCAAGAGGATGCCGAAGATCATCAGGACGCCGTTGACGACGTCGGTATAGACCACCGAGATCATCCCCGCCAGCACCGTGTAGGTGATCGCGAAAACGGCAGTGATGACGATGCCCGCCTCGACCGAGATCATGCCATCCGTGATGATCGAGAGCACGCGGCCACCGCCGCGAAACTGATACGAGACGATCGTGAGGTAGGCGATAATGGTGATGACCGTGGCGAGGATCCCCGCCGCGGTGTTGTAGCGTGCCTCGAAGATGTCGGGGACGGTGACCTTGCCGAAGTTGCGGATGCGCTTGGCGATGAAATAGACCAGCACGATCCCGGCCCATGCGCCGGCGCTGTGCCAGAGCCCTGCGAGGCCGTTGCGGTAGCCCAGACCCGCGCCGCCGAATAGCGATCCGTTGCCGATCCAGGTGGCCAACAACGTGCCGACCAGCACGTACCACGGCAGGTTCCGGCCCGCCACCATGAAATCCGCCGAATCGCGCACCGCGCGGCTCTTCCACGCGCCGACGCCGACCAGCGCGAGCAGATATACGATGATCGCGATGATGTACGGATTCGAGAGCAGAGTCGGAATGTCCGCCACGGTTCGGGCCTCACCACGCTCGGGTTTGAATAGGCCAGGCTTAGGAGTCGCAATAACTTAACCGCGGCATGGCCCCGGCGCGAGGCCGTGCGCCGCCTCGGTGGTCTGAGGAGAAGCGGGTTGCGCGTTGGCGGGTTGCGGGTTGCGGGTTCCCCACCGCCCCGATTCAGGCAACAGCACCATGGAGACCGACCAGCGTCGGTTCGAATCGTGGGATCGACGACGCCCGAGCGAGTCAGGAAACGCTGTCGAAGCGGAGCCCGCTCGCGCCTTCGCCACGGCCCGCGCTTTTCTGCCGGCCGATCCAGAGGTGGCTGCTTCCATCCGTCCAGCGCACGTACTGGTAGGCGCGTGTGACGCGAGCGCCGGCGCGTGTCACCTCTTCCTCGAACAGGCGGAGGGGGCGGCCGGGCTCGAGCAGCCGGCCGAGCGGCGGCGGTGAAACGGGTGTCGTCGAGCCGTGAATCAGCACCCTCCCGCGGACCAGGCGGATCCCGGGGTCGTCGGGATCCGGCCGAGCCGGGACGAGCGGAATCCAGTAGTCCGGCACGGTGGTCGACAAGCGATAACGCAGCTCGCCGTTCTCGGAGGCCGTCTGCGGCTCCGGTGCGGCGGCGCGCGCACGTTGGTACTGCTCGAAGCGGTCGAGCGGACGGCCGCCGGCCTCCTGCACTCGGCGTTCGACGGCCCATCCGAGGTTCGCCACCTCGTCACGCAGGAACATCACTTCCTCGAGGGGTTCGCCGTGCAACCCGGGCGGAACCGCGGGCGGCAGGAAGAGCAGATCGTCGACGGCCGAGTCGCTGTTGCCCTCCGCGGTGAGGTTGAACATGCGCCAGTGCGACCCGGCAGGCTGGATCTCCGTGTAGGGGCGGAGCAGCGTTCGTTCACCGAAGCTGTCGGTCACGACGAGCGAAGTGATCCGGTAGATGCCGCCGGCCGGCAGCTCGACGGGCAGCAGGAACCAGTCGTTGCCGTAGTCCAGCGCGAAGCCGAGCAGCAGCAGGCGAAGCAGGTCGGTCGGGCCGGCATCGACGGCGCCGAAGTTGACCTGCCCGTCCTCGAACTCCCACCAGCGGGAGACCGGCATCCCCCGGTAGCTCACCGGCGAAGGGATCGCCGTACGGACCAGCGACTCGCGTGCGGCCGCGTCGCCCGCCGCGCCGAGCACGGCGCCGGGAACCTGGTCGAAGGCGTGCCAGTCGAGGTGGCCGTGCGCGTACTCCCTGGCAACGAGCACGCGCTCACCGTCCTGGCTCGGCCCGGCGAGCGCGAAGGCGTACTCCATCCGCTCGGCGTTCCACGGCGATGGGTCGCCTTCCGGTGGCACGCTGAAGCGGGCGTTCAGCCAACCGAGCCATTGGTCTGCCGCGGCGCGAACGGCTTCCTGATCGGCCGGTTCGATGAGCGGCGCCGCGGGGAGCGTGCCCTCCGTGCTGCGCAGGTCGGCGGCGAGCCTGAGCCCGTCGGGCACGCGCCCGGCCGCCACGCGCACCAAGCGCGCGGTTTCACCGGCGATGCTGCCCGCGTCGTCGCGCGCGATCGGGTACGCCTGGGCATACGCCTCTCGGTACTTGCCGGCCTCGAATCGTTCGAGCAGGCGGAGGAAATGGAGACCTGCCTCGCAGGCGAAGCGCAGGTCTGGGCCGGTGGGTTCGCGCTCGACCAGCGCTTCGAGCGGGAGGCGAGTGGCGTCGTAAGGCCTCCCCGAACCGCCACCGTCCGCCAGTGGTCCTGGCAGGTACCGTGTGAGGGGCGACCGCTCGATGCGCACGCGCACCTGGAGCGGCGAGCCGGCGTCTTCCGCGGTGAACTCGCCTACTTGCCACTGCCGCGCGAGGAGCCACAACGGATCGTGCAGCTTCGCCTCGAGACCGACGGCCGGGTCCTCCCGTCTCACGCGCGGCTCGAGCCGCGTCCAGCCAGTGATCGATGCCATTATCCGCTCGTAAGGCGACTGAGGTCGGTCGATATCGTATCGTTCTTAAGGTTCAGCGAGAGGTAGATCGCCGGCAGCGCGCGGCCGAGGTCGGTGTGCTGGTCGAGCAGCTCCGGCCCGACCGCGCGGATCTTGGCGAGGCTGAGCGATTCGCGGACGATCGCCTCGAGGGCGGCGAGGTCCCAGGTCGGGCTCGCGTCGGGCGGCACGGCCAGGAGGATCGCCTGGGGCGCCTGCGCGGCCGGCTCGTCGACATTGAAAGCGATCCCGGTGGTGACGTCGGCGGCGGGCACGACCTCGACCCATTCGTCGATCCAGAATCCGGCCACGGGCGAATCCGCGTCGAGCGTGTCCGACAGGGTGGCGAGCAGCGAGAGCACGCCGTCTCGCGGCACGCCACCCGGGTGCGGCAGCGCGGCCCAGAGGTCCTGCGGGTCGAACGGAAGTTGGCCGACGTGGACCTCCGGCGCGGCGCCGAGGACTTCCGCGTAGTGCAGCGCGGTGCTGAGGCGATCGACAGCTGGCCGGACACGTGCGATGTTGGAGAGGAACGTGCAGGCCGCGAACGGGTCGCCGCCCTGGGCCGCCACACTTCCCGCAAAAGCCTCCATCAGCGTGGCGAGGTGCGGGGGCCGGTAGTGAGGCAGGACACGAAAGCCCGCGCCGAAAATGATCGTCATGCGCGCCAGCTCATGGTCGTGCAGCGTCTCGGGCGCGGCGGTCGCGACGTCGATCTGCGTCGCAATCTGCTCGAGCTCGGCGCCGCGCCGCGCCAGCAACCGTTCGACGGAGTTCGCCTGCTCGAGCAGTCCCCGCCCCGCGGAAGTGGGGATCGAATGGGGCACGCCGAACAGCGCTGCGCGCGCGAGCAGCTCCCTGAGCGTTTCCCGTTCGGCATCTGCCGCGTCCGTCGTGACGGGCGCGGCTTCCGTTGACGTCGGGGCGCCCGAGTCCGCGGCGGGGCCGGCCTCCGCATCGGCCGGAATCTCCGCGCGGAGCTGATCGACCAGTTCCCGGAGCCGCGCGTGGGCCCGGTCTGCACGCGCACGGAGCTCGACCACGTCGGCCGTGAACGCCGGCACCTCCTCGGGGTGTGTGAGGTCCGCGTCCGTGAGCGGCCGCGCCGCGGACACGAGCTTGCCGGCAGCGTGCGCGAGGTCGAGCGCTTCGCCGAGCGAGAGCTCACCCGCGTCCGCATCCGGAACAGGACCGGTCGAGACTCGGACGGCCGTCGAGCTGGGAACCTCGGCCGGGCGATCTCGGCGCAGGAAGTACTCGATCAGCTGCTCCGCATCCGGGTAGCGCTCTCGGTCCGTCGCCTGTGAGAGGATGAGCAGATCGATGGGCGCGAGCGGGAGATCGCTCAGACGGACGTCGACGGCCAGCAGCGGCTCCTGCGTGACGGCGTCGAGGTAGTCCGCCTGGAACCGGACGCGGCGCGGGTCACCCAACACGCGAGCGGCGAAGTCGTTCACGCCGGGCTCCGCTTCTGCGCGCACGCTATTCCCCGAACCCGGCCACGCGGCGGCGCCGGCGCCGGTGACGTCAACGAAACCG
Organism: Longimicrobiales bacterium; assembly: GCA_050732715.1. Lineage (GTDB taxonomy): Bacteria > Gemmatimonadota > Gemmatimonadetes > Longimicrobiales > RSA9 > JBOHRM01. The sequence continues at coordinate 5,632 of JBOHRM010000048.1, read as the reverse complement.
AGGACGCGGTGCGTGACGGACGCCCCACCGCGCGGTGTGCGCAAGACCTCGAGCTCGGGCGGAGGCATCTCGCCGCCGGAGATCGCGTCGAGGTCGGCGCCCGCGCGGTCGGTCCGGCCTTGGGCGAGCTGGTGCACACTTTCGGCGACCAGCGCATCACGCACGCCGTCGACCGCGTCCGCGAGCGCATCGAGCTCGGCGATCAACGCGGCGTGGTGCGCCGTGCCGGCTTCCGGTAGGCCGCGGCGGCCAAACGGTATTTCGCCCGCCCGCCACATCTCGAGCAATGCGAGGCCATCGACCACATGGACGGCGGCCACCGACTCGAACGCCCGCTGGTCGGCGCCGTCAGGGAAAAGGAACGCACGCCGATATGCATCGAGAAGCTGTTCATATTGCTGTCTCGCCTCGCCCGCCGCGACCTCCGCGGCGGCCAGGTCCGGGTGCGGCAGCCCGCTCAGCTGCGTGACCCGTTGCTCGGCCTCCCTTAGCTGCTGCTCGGTAAGCGTGACCTCCCCACCGATGCCGTTCATGCGTTCGCCGAGCATCGCCACACGCTCATTTGCGGCAGCAAGCGGACCGGTCTCCCCGTCCTGTTGCATTTGGAGCTGATCGAGCTGGGCCTGGAGGTGCTCGGTATCGCGCGGCGGGTTCATCCTCTCGAAGCGGATGATCATGGCCTGGATGGTCCGCATGCGGTCCGTCAGCTCGCGGTTTCGCGCGCGCAGCCGGTCGGCTTCGCGGGTGGCCTCCAGGAACCGAGTCGGAAGTGCCGCCTGCTCTGCCCGCAGCTGACCGAGCCGCGTTCGAAGCGCGTCCACCGACGCCCTGGCCGCGGCCAATTCCGGATGGCCGAGGCTCCGCAGGCGCGTGACCTCCGCATCCGCCGCCTCCATTGCGACCTGCGCCTTCAGCAGCTCGCCGAACGGCGCAATCTTGCGGAACACCGCGATGAACTGATCGAGGTGATGTTCGTGCAGCCCACGCTCGAAGCGGTAGCCGAGAAGGACGCCGAGCGGCTGCCCCTGACGCACGCCGTCGAGCAGCCACTCCGCCACGCGGACGCGGCGCGAGGACAAGTCGATGTCGAAGAGATCGCCGGCTTCGTCCTTGCGCGAGAGCGAGCCGCTGCGCAGGATCGCCGCCGTGGTGGCCTGGTTCAGGGATGGTGCGTGGATGAAGCCGGCGCTCCGCGGGTCCACCGAGAGCGGCGCCTCAACGCCTTCGGGCGGATCCACGGGTGGCCGCGGCGGTGCGGCCCGCACGTCCTCGAGCCAGCCGTAGCCGCCGAAGATGACGCCGTCCGAGGTGACCGCGCGCATCTGCTCGAGCCGGCGCGTCGCGAGTGAGGTGCCCCACGCGTCGAGGCGATAGGCGAAGAGGTCGAGCGCGCCGGCGAGGAGCCGATCGAGCTTGAGCTCGGGAAGCGTCTCGAGGCGTGCGAGGCTCGCGCGCAGCTCGTCGAGCTCCGCTGCCACCCCGTGATCTGCCGCGGTCAGCTCGTGCAGCGCTCGTCCCTCGATGCCGGGCAAGCCGTGATCGGGATGCCGGCCGGTGGTGCGGCTCTCCGCGCCGAGCACGTCGACCGCGCCCGGTTCACGCACGTCCGCCGGCTGCGCCGCGCCGGCCGCGAGCTGTATCCGGAACGCCGTCGTCGCGTACGCCATGAGGACGGCGTGCCGGAGCAACAGATAGCGCAGGGTCCGAGGCGGTTGCCCAGGCAAGCCAGTCTCGTCTCGGATCGCGTCAAAAGCGGACTCGCGCAGCCACCGGATGTAATCCGGCGCGGGCACGGGTGCGGCCTCGGGAGGCGCGGCCGGCGTCGAGCCGTTCAGAGCGAACGAGCGGTCCGCCGGCACCGTCTCGAGCAGCCTCGGCGTCCAGTCCAGGCCGAGGCCGTCCAACAGCTGACGGAGCATGCTCCGGCGCTGCTCGAGCGGCGCGAACGGCTGAGGGTTCAGGTGCAGCCCGGAAAGCGAGAACATTTCGGAATCGAACAGCAGCCGCGCGGCGTAGCTCGAGGAGTGCGCGTCCTCGCCGAGCACGTCCAGGATCGTCCTTGCCGGATCGGTGCTTTCCGCGCTCCGGTCGATGCGCGGCACGTGCGGGATCGCGCCGGTCCAGCGATCACGCAGCGCGCGCAGCACCCGGACGAACGCGTCCTCGCCGTCACGCGCCGTCCAGCGATCGAGCGATGAGACGGGCAGGATGCCATACGGTTGGGCGCCGGCGCGCAGCAGCGGCAGCGGCCCGGCCGAACGCACGTGGTCGATCGTGTGGCGCCGCGCGGACCCGACCGCCGCCGCGTCGAGCGTGCTCGCCAACATCTGCTCGAGGAAATAACCGCCCGTGGCCGGCCAGAGCGCCGTCAGCATCGCGCGCTCGTCTTCCGAGCACGCCTCGCTGGCGTGATCCAGCCGGCCGATCAGGTCGGGAGCGGCGCCGAGCAGCCTCGCCGCCACCGCGCCATCACTTCCCGGCAGAGCGAACACGGGCTCCATTGGCGGCGTCGTCTTGAATACCGCCGGGTCGCGCGGTGAGAAGCCGGAGCTCTCCGCAGACGTGTTGTTCGTCGGCGTGCCGGACGGGACGAACGCAAGGCCGGAGGTATAGAGCTGCGCCGTGAGCAATTCCTCCAGCTCACCCGCTTGCCGACTTGCCGCGCTCGCGCGAACGCCGATCACGAGCAGCGTTTCGAAGCCGACTTGTGCGCCTGTGGCCGGCACGGTGATCCCGACGCGGAACGCCATTCCCTTCTCTTCCGCTGTCTCGAAATCGACCAGCCAGCGCATCCCCTCATCGAGCACGAGCGTGTCCGCGGCCGTGTCGGACGGAGGCGGCGGAGCCGCCGGATCGGGTCCGGCCGCGAGCGTCTCCGGGATCGGATTGCCGACCTGCGTCAGGACGCGCTCACCCCCGCGATAGCCGAGCAGCACCCAGCGGTCGGGCAGCGCCTGGACGAGCGGTGCCCGCGTCCAGGAATCGTCGCGGCTGGCCGGTTCCGGGAACCGCGGCGCCACGGGGAGCGCACGGTCCTCGGGAATCGGCTCGGCCGGCCGGTCCGCTGCATTCGTGGGCCGCAGCGACCATGCGATCCAAGTAGCGCGCTGCGGGTCGAACCGCCGGGCGAGCTGCGCCCACGCTTGGCTGCGGCGTGCCTGCGCGACTTCGTCCGATCCGGTTCCCGCACGCCACGTCTGTTCCCAGAACGCGCGGCCCCAGAGCCGTTCATCGGCCGTGAGCCCCGGCTCGTGCGTGTCGACGTGGATGTCGTCGGGATAGACGCGCACGAGCAGCTCGGTGGTGCTGTCTCGCGTGACGAAGCGCGTCTCGAGCCGAACCGGCAGCAGGGCAATCGGCAGCTCGGTCGCGGGCAGCTCGCCCAGGAGGCCCACCAGCTCCTGCTCTCGCTGGAGCGCCCCGAGCCGCCGGTCGCTCTCCTCCTTTCTTCCCCGTGCCGTCTCGAGCTCGATCTCGAGGCGTGCGATGGTCGCTTCCGCCCGCGCGATTGCCGGGCCGGTCAGGTCGGGATTCAAACGAAGGAGGCGCGCAAGCTGACGCTGGGCCGCCTGCATTTCCGTGGTCAGCCGCGTGACGTCCTCGAGCGCCGCCTCGCGGTGGGCCTCCGCGGCGGCGATCCGCTGGGCCAGGTCACTCATCGGCGGGCTCCGGCGGCGGCAGGAGATCGGCCCCGTGGAGCAGCACGCGGACGGGGCGTTGCAGCGTGATCGCAGCCATATGGCCAGCGTTCAGGCCCCACACCACGCCGGTGATGCTGCGGCCGGCGAGACGGGGTGCGAGCGGCGCGTGGGTGAGACCGGCGAGCTCATCGTCCGACTCGGCCAGGTCACCCCATGCGAGGTCGTTCCAGCTCACCAGGGCATCGGGAAGACGGCCGGTCACGGTCGACGCGTCGAGACCGAAACGCGGCAGCCCGGGCGGCTGCTCGAGCACGAAGAACCAGCCTGCGCCAAAGGCGTTGCCGCGCGCTTCGTCCGCGCTCAGCTCGAAGCCGAGGCAGGTCGTGTCCGGCGCGATCCCCGCGCGGAAGACCGGGTAGCGCCGCTCCGTGCCCGCCGTGCGCCGGTCCACCGCGGAGACTGCGTAGATGAGCGTCTGCGGGTAGCGCTTCAGCAGCTCGCCACGAATGAGCAGCACGAGATGCTGGTCGTCGCTGCCGGCGCTGAGCTGTGTGCCGAGATCGCCGTCCGCCGGCCAGGTGTGGATCTCCGGCATCTCGAGGCGGCCACCCCAGAAGCGGCGGAAAAACGTGGCGCGCAAGTCGCTCGGATATTCCCGCCAGAGCAGCTCGCGGCTCATCTCGTGATTGAGGCCGACCATGTACGCCTCGATGAACGCGGGGTTCGTCTCGAGCAGCGTGACCGTGTCCGGCTCGATCTGGTCGAGGCCGGGCAGTAGCGTGTCTGGCGCGATCTCGCGGAGTGGCTCGTACATCGCTTGCGGGAACGATGGGCCCGGCAGTGCGCGCGGCGCCGAAACCGCAACTTCCGGTTCCGGCTGTGTGGGTGGGCTTTCGGGCGCCGGCGTTGTGAATGGCGGCGGCATCGTCTGCGCGGGCTCGAGCAGCGCCAGCATCGTGGTGTGCAACACGTCGAGGTCGAGCGCGGGGCGTGCCGGCGGGACGCCTCCGCCCACTCTGTTCGCGAGATACGCGCTCAACTCACGCACGGCGGCGCTGAACTCGGCCGCCTCGCCGAGTCGGGTGGACAGCACGACCAGGCCGCGCAGCCGGTCCTCGATGGCCGCGGCGCCGACGGCGCCGGGTGCGGCGGCGGCCGCGAACGGAGCCGACACCACGGGAGGCGCAGGCCGGGTGAAGTGGGCGGCGAAGCTGAGCGTTCGAACCGGCGCGGGCGTGACCGGCGCGACCGTGCGTCGCATGATGGGGCCGAGCGGGCGCGTGACGCGTTGGAACGTTGCCGTGGTCACCGCCACCGGGAGGCTGCTGACGCGGACCTGCTCGCGCACGGTGCGCGGCGCCCTACCGTCCGGGTCACCCGTCACGACGACCTGGGGCGTGTCGAGCCGGACGCGCGCGTGCAGCGGGTTCGTCACGCGCAGGAACGCCTCCGGCGAAAGCGACGCCAGCTGCTCGTGTACGCGGCTTAGCACCTCACGCGCCAGCGCCTGCTGGTTCGCTCGCGGCTGCTCGCGGCCGGCCGGGCCGAGCTGCTCCCACGCCGACGCCATCAGCGCTTCCTGCTGATCCTGCACCACCAGCGTGCCGAACCCGGCCGCCGCGCGGTGCCGCGGATCGAGATTCGCCGTGCGCAGCCAGACCGGGGCGTCGTCATCGATCCGGAGCCGGGCGGCCTGGCGTGCGCCGTAGATCGGCGGTGCCACGAGCGGCTCGGCGTCACCGGCGATTTCGATGCGGTCGGCCGGCGCGTTGAGCAGGACGCGCAGCGCGTCACCGAACTCCTGCGGCACCGGTGGTGGGGTCGCGCCGTTCGGCGTGCGCAGCGCACCCTCGATCGGCAGCGCGCCGCCATCGGGGAGGCCGAACGCCGCATCACCGACGTGCAGTATGCGCGAGCCGACTCCCTCCGGCACCGGCACGCCGCGCAGCCGCTTGACGAGCGATTCGAATTCGCCGCCCGCGCCCGTGCTG
>JBOHRM010000047.1:0-16350 GCA_050732715.1 Longimicrobiales bacterium | reverse complement strand
CTGGGATTCTCTGCCTTGACACCCAACCCGCGTCCGACATATCATTGAATCATGTCGGACAAATCACCGCCAAACCTCGGTGAATTCGAGCAGCTGGTGCTGCTCGCCGTCGCGCGGCTCGGCGAAGACGCGTACGGAGCGTCCGTGTGGAATGCGATCGTCGAGCACTCCGGCCGGGACGTCACGCTGGGAGCGGTCTACAAGACGCTGATGCGGCTCGAGGGCAAGGGGCTGCTGCAGTCGAGGATGGGCGAGCCGACATCGCGGCGCGGAGGCCGGCGTAAGCGCGTCTACGAGCTGAATCCGGCAGGCCGTGAGGCGCTGGAGCGAACGCTGGGTGCCCTGTGGCGCATGGCGCGGGGACTCGGTTTCGCGACGGGAGCGTCATGAGCGATAGGCCGGAGGGCATCCCTCGTTTGGCGCGCTGGCTGATCGAGCGTCTGCTGCGAGCGAGCGACGCGGAAGTCGTGTTGGGCGATCTGGAAGAGAGTGGTGCGGCGCGGGGCGCGACGTGGTGGTGGTACTGGCGACAGACGATCGCCGCGCTGTGGACGTTATGGGGCAGGTGTAACTCGGGCCACGATCAGGCACGCCGATCGATGAGGTTCACGACTATGGACGACCTGGTGCGCGATCTTCGGCACGCCGCGCGCGGGCTCGCGCGGCGGCCAGGCTTCACGCTGATCGCGGTGACCACGCTTGCGCTCGGCATCGGTGCGAACACCGCGATCTTCAGTGTAGTGAACGCGGTGCTGCTCCGGCCGCTCGAGTGGGTAGAGCCCGACGGTCTAGTGATGGTGTAGAAGCATAGCGATGCCGAACCGGAGGCGCGCGGCGACATGTCATTGCCGGATGTGCGCGACGCCTCGGACCTCCCGGCGGTTGAGACACTGGTGGGGTTTCGTTCGATGACAGCGACGGTGACGAGCGGCGATGAACCGGAATTGGTCGACGCAGCGCGTGCGACGAACGGCCTCATGCGGACGTTCCGGGTCCGGCCGTTCATGGGTCGCGATCTGACGGAGGAGGACAACGAGGAGGGCCGCCCGCACGTGGTCGTCGTAGGCTACCGCTACTGGCAAGAGCGACTCGGCGGGCGCGCGGATGTTCTCGGCACCCCGGTCGACATCTCCGAGGTGCCGTATGAAATCGTGGGCATCGCCCCCGACGGATTCGACTTCCCGGATGGAGCGCAACTGTGGGTCCCGCGTTCGATGCCCGAGGGCTGCGGCCGGGGCTGTCACTCCCTGTACGTAATCGGCCGTCTGGCGGACGGCGCAACCCTGGACGCGTTCTCATCGCAGCTGCAAACGCTGGCGACGACGCTCGCGGACACCTACCCGGAGTCGAATTTTGGCAAGCGCTTTCGCGCGGTGCGGCTGGCAGACGATCAGGTCGCCGACGTGCGGCTCGGCATCTGGTTCATTCTCGGCGCGGTATCGCTGGTGCTGCTGATCGCGTGCGCGAACGTCGCGAACCTGCTCCTCGTGCGCGGCGAAAACCGTCGCGGCGAGGTTGCCGTACGGACGGCGCTGAGCGCGAGTCGCTGGCGGCTCGCGAGCCAGGTGTTGATGGAAAGCGCGGTGCTGACGATGGCTGGTGCTGCGATGGGCCTCGGTCTTGCGCGCGCTGCGATCATGCTCGTGCGCGCGATGCTGACTGGGACGGTGCCACGCATCGAGACCGTGAGTCTGGATACAAACGTGCTATCACCCGACCCACATCGTACGTGTCCTCTGTGGCGTACCTCATGACGAGCGCGTGGCCATCTGCATCCCTTCCGAGGAGCCCCCACTCGGATTGCAGGCGCCCAATCTCGCTCATTGCTCCGTCATGCCAGCGTAAAACGATGAGCGTCCCACCTTCGAGCAAATCGGCACCGACCTCCGTGTCGAACGGAGCAACATGAACCGTCACTGTCGCGTCCCGTGTAGCGACAACTCGCATGACGACTCGGTTCCCGTTCTGGATAGAGATGCCGTCAGCATCTAGAACTTGCCGATTGTTCCGCTCAACGAGCTCGGGAAGGGAGATGAGTGGGTCTATCGAGTCTACCGGCCCGCTACCCTGGAACGCTCCGTCATAGTCGAAAACGTGTAGAGTCTTCCCGCCCCACATGGCCGCGAAAATCAACCCATCGAGCGCATCAGCCAAGAACCAGATGTGTTGCCGCAGCGTCGGCGGATTCCTCCATTGTGGATCGAGTGGAAAGAATTCATTGAAAATCTCTCCATCCAGTCCTGCAATTTTAAGGAGGTTATTTTCACCCTCCGGGAAAGACGCAAATAAATAGTGGTTCTCGTCTGTAGCAACGATGCTGTTAGGTTGCGGTTGCCCGAGAGGCACAGTCTCCGTTACTGTGCCGTCCTCCGCAAAGTAGGTCAATCGACTCAGAGGGCCATCGTAACCAAAGATATGGTCGCCGATGACGCCGCTATCCACCAAGTACAGGAACTCTCCCGGACCCTCCCCCGTGCGGCCGAATGTGGCGACCCTGCTGCCGGCTGCCGAGTAGATCTTGATGCTCCGGTCCGAGAGGTCTCCGATGATGAAGCGGCCAAGATGGTCCACTGAGATTCTTCCGGGCCGGCCGAGGATCGGCTCACCCCGATCATCCAAGGAGGCGATTCTTTCGATCCAAACCTCTGCGTCAGAAGCCGGTCTCTCAGTGGTGGGAACTATGGGTGGGCGAACGTCGGGTGCATGGACGGTTGATTCTGACTCATCCGAAGGCAACGGGGCAGGCCTATCAGTATCACCGCCCTGACATCCTACGGCGTGGGTGATGATCACCAAACCCAAACATTGCCGCATGGCGAGAAGGAACGAAGAACCACGTCTTTGCGGTCGGACGGATGACATGTGCCGCAACTCCTTAGTCAAAACACACGTTGATGGCACCGCTCCCTCCCCACCACCCCGCAAAGCGTCGCCCCCCGCAGCCAGCCCAATCGACCGGTCGCATTCCGGCTCGGTCGACGCCGAGAAACCGGCGGCCGAGAGGCCGCGCTGTTCGAAGTTGAAGACGGTCGCCACTTGATCAACCCAGTCCAGAACTTATGGCGATGAGCTAACCGCACTCCCTACTCGGTGGAAGCCGGTTAGTGTAGTGTCGTTGAAGCCCAGTCGGTGGAACAATCCTCGCACATGGCCGCGCGAATACGTCTTCACCGCGCGGTTCGATCGCATATGATGGCAGAACCGCTCCGGGCGATCAAGGGTTCCGGGCAGCGGCAGCCAGGGACAACCGTGGAGCAACGAGTTCCCGGGTCGTTATGAGTTGGCCGGCCTAGTTGCGGATAACTTGTCAGCCGCATCGTGGAGGCCGGTGACGTGACGAGGTTTTGGCACATACCAGGGATCACTCGTAGCGCAGCGACTCGGCCGGGTCGAGGTTCGCGGCGCGACAGGCCGGGAGGAGGCCGGCGACAAGGCCGATGCCGGTGAGGATCGCGGCGGGGTCAGCGCGATCGGCCAGGACAGCTTCGGGTTCGCGAGGACTCCATCGCCTTGTTGCCGCTGGTCGGCAGGCCGTCGACGTTGAGGACGATGGCGGCCGCGACGGCAAGGCCGAAGAGGCCGCCGGTCAGCGATATGGTGAGCACTTCGAAGATGAACTGACTCATGATGTGTCGCTTGCGCGCACCCAGCGCGACCTTCACGCCGATCTCCTGCGTTCGCTCGTGAACGACGACGTACATGATGTTCTCGACACCGACGCCCGCGACGAACAGCGTCATGCCGCCGATCACGCCGAGGAAGATCTGGATGCCGAGAAAGATCCTCCAGGACAGGCGCTCCTGCTCGTGACGTCACCCGACGCGAACCCGCCCGAACCAGCTCGACCATCTGCTGCTTGAACTCCACCGGGCGGAAGGCGTAGTGCAGTTCTACCGCAGCCTCGCCGATCCACGTGACGATCACGCGACTCATCTCCGTTGTTGGGAGAACTGACGCGAGGCCTGTTGACCTCGTCGCCAAATTAACGGTAAATTAGGTGTCGATGTTTGCACGATCGCTCGAGCCGGCCAGGACATCGTTCTTCCTGTTCGGGCCGCGAGGCACGGGCAAGAGCACGTGGATTCGGTCCCGGTTCCCCGATGCGCTTGTCTTCAATCTTCTCGCCCCGGATAACGTTGTGCTGGATGAGCGGGATCCGACGCAGTTCCGCAACGAGGTCCTCGCCCGCCCGAGGGGGGGTTTCACCGTCGTCGACGAAGTGCAGCGGATGCCGAAGCTTCTGGATGAAGTCCACTACCTCATGGAGGAGAAGGGTTACAAGCGATTCGTGCTCAGCGGATCGTCGGCGCGCAAGCTGAAGCGCGGCGGCGTCAATCTGCTCGCTGGCCGCGCCATCTTGCGCGAGCTCTTTCCGCTCACCGTGGCGGAGATGGAGTTCTCGGTGCCGACAGCGCAGCTCCTGCGCTATGGTTCGATGCCGCTGAGCGTGACGGCGGAGGACGACGAGGGCGCGGGAGCAGTTCTTGCGCGCCTACGTGACGACGTACCTGAGCGAGGAGATCAGGGCGGAGGGTCTGGTTCGCGATCTCGGCGGATTCAGCCGCTTCCTGCAGGTCGCGTCGCCCACCGCGGCCCAAACCACGAACGTCTCGGCCATTGCACGCGACGCCAGTGTCTCGCGCGAGACGGCGCGCGGCTACTTCGACATTCTCGTGGACACGCTGGTCGGCAATTGGCTGCCCGCGTACAGGCCGCGTGCGAAGGTCAAGGAAGTCGCCCTACCCAAATTCTACTGGTTCGATGCAGGCGTACTTCACGCGGCGGCCGGAGGTTTCGATCAGCCGTTGTCCGCGGATTGGGACGGTGTCGTTCTCGAGCACTTAGTTCTTCACGAGCTTCGAAGCTATATGCACTCCAATGGCGTGAAGGGCTCGCTCGGCTACTGGGCCACGCCGAGCGGCAGCGAAGTCGATTTCGTCTGGTGGCGTGGGACCGAAATGGTGGCAATCGAGGTGAAATCGGCCCGCCGTTACCGTCGAGAGTTCCGCGGTGGGATCAGTTCCCTGCTGGCGGGTGCGAACGCGAGGACGTACATCGTGTACCGTGGCGACGCGGAGCTCGATGTCGAGGGCACGAGCGTGCTGCCCCTCGATGCCTTCCTCCGACAGCTACATAGGGGAAACATTATTGGGTGAACAGCCTTCCACGTACGTATCTCGAGAGTCGAAATGAGGATCATGCATCTCGCACTCGCATCGAGTTTCGGCATGCTACTGACTGGCTGTTCGACCGGTAGTGACGAGGGCGAGTGGTCGGGAACGGCCGAAGCACTCGAGAACGGCGGCATGGTGGTGCGGAACCCGGCGACGGGTATCTGGGCGGACTCGGCGGGCTGGCGCATGGTGGAGGAGCTACGCATCGGCTCGGTGGACGGTCCGGGCCCGATGTCTTCGGTGGCCTGTTGTCGCTGACCCTGGCAGTGGACGGAGACGGGCGCATGTTCGTGCTGGTTGGCCAGTCGAACGAGGTTCGCGTATTCGATCGTACTGGAGCGCATGTGCACAGCTTCGGCCGCGGCGGGAGCGGGCCGGGTGAGATGCGGTCCGCAGCGCTTGCGGGCTGGGGCTCGGAGGAAGAACTGTGGATCGTAGACCCGGCGAATGGGCGTTACAGCGTCTTCTCTCCGGCCGGCGATTTCCTTGCGGCCTACCGGCGTGAGATCAGCTTTTCGATGAGCCCCTGGCCCGGGGCTGTGGATAAGGCCGGTCGGATTCTGGATGTCGGGATCCGACAGGGCGAGCGGTCTCTTCGCGCTCTCGTGAGAGTGGACCCCGGCACCGCATCGGCGGACACGTTTCCGCTGCCGAACTATGAAGGCGGCCAGTTTCACCTGCTGAATGCGGCCGGCCTACCGATGAGGTCGGTATCGATCCCGTTTGCCGGACAACTGATCTGGCGGCTCGACCCGCGCGGATACGTCTGGAGCTCGGTCACGGACCGATACCGGATCGTCCAGCAGAACCTCGAAGGCGATACCCTGCTGATCGTGGAGCGAGCGGCGGATCCGATCCCTGTGACGGCCGAGGAGCGAAAGGCCGCACTGGATGGCCTCGAGGATTTTGTGGCAGCGGGCGGTCGCATCGATGCGTCCCGGATTCCATCCACCAAGCCGTTGCTGAGCAATTTCGCCGTGGACGATCGTGGCTACCTCTGGGTGGCCGTGCAAGGAAGCGATGCGGAGGAGGCGGCGTACGACGTGTTCCGCCCCGATGGTCGTTATCTCGGGGCCGTTTCGACAACGACACGTCTGGCTTTCTGGCCGGTGCCGCCGATCTTCAGCGATGCGTTCGTCTACGGTTTCACGCTCGACGAGATGGGCGTTCCGTTTCTCGTTCGCATGCGCGGATTCAGGGGCACGAGCGCTCCGGCGGAGGACGCTAGAGTTGGAGTTGGAAGGCGGTATCACTCACCGGGGCCTTCGGCCCGGTATCCTGGAGATCGAAGGAAGCGCACATGTCCATTCCCAGACTTCCCAGACCCCTTGGCAAGGCACTGCGGACCGGTGTTGTGGCCACGGTTGTCGCTTGTGGGGAGGAGGCCGAGAGTCGAGATGTTTCGATCGAACGTGACAGCGCTGGAATCCGGATCGTCGAGGCTGCCGGCCCACGGCTCGGCTCAAACCGGGCATGGAAGGTAGGCGATCCTCATCTCCGTATCGGGCAGGCCGAAGGCGACTCGACTCGGCAGCTCTATCGGGTGACTGACGCCATCCGCCTGGCTCCGGACACGATCGTCATCGTGAACGGCGGCACCGCCGAAGTTCGGTGGTACGACGGCGAAGGAAGCATGATTCGATCGGTTGGACGGGCGGGAGCCGGTCCGGGCGAGTTCAGCGAACCGGGTCCTGGATCGATGTGCGTGCGGCCCGATGGCGACCTCCTCGTCGGTGACCCGATTCAACAGCGGGCAAACGTGTTCTCGCGAACCGGCGAGTTCGTCGCCGTGGTCAACCTGACGGGTGACGCCGCGTTCCCCTCCATTCAGGGCTGCTTCGCGGACGGCACGTACCTCGGCTGGCGTTCAGCAAGCCCGCGAGATCGCGTTCCCGGCACGATCATTCAGGCCCGCTTCACGTGGTCTCGCGTCGCGGCCGACGGCGGCAGGATCGCCGATCTCGTCACGTTGCCCGCGTCGCCACGGTACCTGCTCGACCAGGACGATGGCACCGCAACGTACCACACGGTACCGTTCACCGCCTCGCCGTCCGCCGCAGCCTTCGGTCGATATCTTCATGTCGCGCCCGGTGGGCCGGCGTTGATCGAGAAGCGCAGGCTGAACGGTAGCATCGACGCACACATCCGATGGACGCCAACGTTGCGGCCGAAGAGTGCCGACGTCTACGATCGCTACCGGAACCACGTACTCGAGTCGCAGGAACATCCCGAGCGACGATCACACTGGGCCAGGTTCTTCGACCTGGACATCGACCTGCCCGAACATATCGCCGCAGTCCAGGACCTCCTGGTCGATGATTCGGGCAACGTCTGGGCGGAGCGGTATCGGTTACCCTGGAACGCAGCTGTTTGGGACGTTTTCGACGGCGATGGCCGCTGGATCGTCGCGGTGGAAATGCCTGCGGGTTTCCGGCTGTTTCAGGTCGGCGCCGACTACGTCCTGGGATTGGCGCGGGACGAGTTGGGCATAGAACGCGTCGAGGTTCGACCGCTCGCCAAATAGCGCATCGCAATCGACGAGGCCGAGTCGCGCTCTCGGCGTCGTCTTGCGGCCGACCTGTCGAAGCCGCGCCGGCGCCGAAAAGGCCAGCTGGGCCGTTCCTCTCGGAGCGCCGGCCAGCCCCACCGTCCACGCCGGCTCGCGTGTCGAAGCTTCGCTCTCGCCGAAAAAAAAGGAGTCGCGCGGATCGAATCGCCAGTGAATCCTCGGTTGAACGAAGGGCGATCGTGACCCCGTCGTCGAAAACCTCAGCGCTCCGTACACGGTTTCGGCCGCAGCACGGTGTCGAAAGCGAACTGAGAGCGCATCGGGCGTTGAACCCGCCCGTGAAGTCAGCGAACCGCTATTTCCCTCTCGAGGACGGTTCGCGTAGACCAACCGGTTCTCGGGTATTCGAGGATGACTCGAAGCTCATAGGTACGCGCCTCGAGGCCTCCCACCACGGCAGTGTATTGAAAACCGCCGATCGCCAGGCGCATCGTCGCGACTGGCCAGCTTACACCCCGACCCCATTGCAGCGCGGCCATCGCCTTCACCGAGCCCTCCCCTCCGGACGTAGCCCACCCGTAGCGCAGCATGGAGCGCGACAGACAACGCCAGCTTGGGCCCTCGACCCTGCGCGGCCGGTCATCGAACGTGATTCCGTGATTCGGAGCCCGGATACGCGCGATTCTCCCGAGCCCCCATGATATTGGCCGATTCTGCCATTGACGGATTCCGTGGCGCACGAGACGCGGTGGTCGGGACACCGGCCATGACGGGCCCTCTGGACACGCTGTGTCGCGTCCAACCCACGGCGGACGTGCGCAGAAGCTTTCGACCCTTCGACGTCGCTCCGGGCGCGTCGTGCGTCCAGCCCGAGCGTCGGGAAATGCCCGGTTAGATTCCAGTGTGGAACGATCGACCGGTCACGCTCGGCCTTTCGCGCTCAGCCCGGCCACGGGTGTACCGCCCCATCGATTCAGACAGCCACATTGTCAGGGCAAGGAGACTTTGATGATCTATGTTGCAGACGAACCGAAGATGATCTCACCGCCTCGTGACGAGGGCGCTGCCGGCGAGCTGGAGCGGTTGGGCGACGAGATCGCCGAGCTGGCGGCGCACCTTCACGCCGCGATCTATCGGCTGCTGGAGCGGCTGCGCGTGTTCGACGAGCGAGGCGGCTGGGGCGGCGGGTTCCGCAGCTGCGCGCACTGGCTGAGCTGGCGCACGGGGATCGGGCTGGGCGCGGCGCGCGAGCATGTGCGGGTGGCGCGTGCGCTGAACGAGCTGCCGCAGCTGAGCGAGGCGATGCGGCGGGGTCGGCTGTCGTTCTCGAAGATTCGGGCGCTGACGCGGATTGCGACGCCGACCAATGAGAAGCAACTACTGGAGCTGGCGCGGCAGGGCACGGCGTCGCACATCGAGACGGTGGTCCGCGCGTGGCGGCGCGTGGACCGGCTCGAGGAGCAGCGGCTCGAGTGCGAGCGACACCGTTTGCGCGATCTCACGCTGTATCATGATGACGATGGCATGTACGTGGTTCGCGGCCGGCTCGATCCGGAGGTTGGCGCGGTGCTCGATCGTGCGCTGGCGCTGGCGGGCGAGGCGCTGTACGGGCGGCGCGCGGCGGCGAACGCGCGCGCTACGAGCGACGCCGGGCTCGAGGACGAAACCGCGGCTGCAACGGCGGGTCAGCGCCGCGCGGACGCGATCGGGCTGATCGCGGAGTTTGCGCTGCGGCACGGACTGGACGCCGATGCGCGCGGGGGAGATGACGAGATGGCGACGACGACGGTGGCAGACGAAGCCGACGGCGCGGAGGAAATCCTCGCGAACGCGTCCTGCGCGCGGATCTGCACCAGTCTCTCGACCTGCGTGGACGAAGCCGTTCGAGTCGCCGCGCGGCAAGACGAAGCCACTGGTCGAGACATGATAGCGGCCGCCGAAGCAACGTCGCGGGCGACGCAGGCGTCACCGCCTCCGCCGCCGCCCGGTACGCAGCCAGCTTTACGGATTGCGCGCAACGCCGGACCACGGAACGCAGCGCGGTCGACGACGACCCGTGGCGCTGGTTCCACCCGAGCGAGCCCGGTCGGTCGGGCAGACCGGTTGCAGGTGGTCGTGCACGTGGACGCGGAGGCCCTGCGCGCGGACTCCGACCATGGCCAGTCGGTGCTCGCTCCCGGTGTATGCGTTCCCGCGGAAACGTCGCGGCGGCTCGCCTGCGATGCGGGCCGTGTAGTCATGACGCACGATGCGGAGGGCAATGTGCTCGGCGTCGGCCGGCGAACCCGCACCGTTCCCTCCGCCATACGTCGCGCGCTGGATCATCGCGACGGGGGCTGCCGCTTCCCCGGCTGCGGCCTGCGCTACTGCGACGCACACCACATCACCCACTGGGCCGACGGCGGCGAGACGAAGCTCGACAATCTCGTGAATCTCTGTCGTCGTCACCACCGCGCCGTGCATGAGGAAGGCTTCCGCGTTCGGCTGGCGGCGTCCGGCGAAATTACGTTCGTGAGACCGGATGGCAGGCCGTTGCCGGGTGTGCCCGAATCACCGGATCTGCCGGCCGATCCCGTGGCCGGTCTTGCGGCGGCACATCGCGCCTCGGGCGTCGAGATCGACCGGACGACCGCGATGTCATGGTGGATGGGGGAGCGGCTCGATCTCGACGTCGCGCTCATGACACTTCGAGGACCATAGCGAGGCGCCACCGCGATGGCATCGAGCAACGTCGACTTCCCGCTTCCGTTCTCACCGATCCGGGACGGGCCGGTGCTGGTCGAGCTGTACACGGCGTGGGGCGGCGTTCCGGGTACTGGGAGCTTGCGAGGGAAGTCGAGGGAGATATGGCCGTTCAGGTCGATCGCCTGGCCCTCGATCCGTTGGGGCCATTCCACCGGGAACCCGGCCGGCTGCTGCTCGAGGAGCTTCCACCGGCGGTTGGAGGATCGGCCGTTGTTGGACGCCATCGGCGGGGGCGCGCACCGCGTCTCGGAGATCGCCGGCCGTCTGGGACGCCCCGCCACCTCGATGGCGCGCCCACGAGATCGCGCGGATCCTCTTCCTACCGGCCCTGGACCGCCGAGCGGAACTGCTCGCCTCTCGACTGACCGACGTGGTTGTGGCGACCGCGTGGGACGTGCTCGCGCCGACGGCGGAGGTCGAGTAGGATCGTAAGCGACGCCGCATTGGGAGAAATGAGGCGGCCGCATCGGGAGTCAGGCCGAAGACGAGAATCAGCGGCCCTCCGACGTCGTCGGCACGTGTCAGGGGTCCTCCACTCGGAGTCGGACGGCAGGGGGCTCGTCGTCCGCGCCCGTCCCCGGGTAGGGTGTCACCTCGAGGAGCGTAACCCGAACCCCGTTCTGTTCCACGGATCTGGGCTCAACGCCGGTGTTCAGGACAAGCGGTTGCGCGGGACCCGTGCCGACGGCGATTCCCACCTCTACGGCGGCGTTCCCCGCCCAGACGCAGACCACGTTCGCGGGGCACCGCGAGTCGTCCACCAGGCGCGTGAAGGCCAGACGGAGGACGGTCCCCTCCACGATCACCTCCTGCCCCAGCGGCAGGACGACTTCTCGGGGGATGCCGTCCTGCGGACCGGTGGCCGATGTGCCACAACTGGTTGAAACAATCACGGTCATCAGCAGCGGCATCCGCTTCCACATCTTCATCGTCGAGCTTTCCGGACAGGTGTGCCTCGCGCCGAGCGTGACCTTGTACGATAGGAGATCATACAGTCGAGTTGCCACGATCGCGACCTCCGCGCGGAGCGCGAGGTGTGCGCGGAGTTCGCGCGCCGTCTGTGGCTCACGATTCGCATTCAGCCCGCCTTCCTTCCTTCCGACGCCCGAGCGGCGTGGTTGACAACGCCGGCAGCGTCGTTGCCAACGAGCGCGACTGTGGGCAATGCCGGCACGGACCCGGCGTTCGTGCTGCGTTCCGCGCTCCGGCATGTGTGCGACGTGTTGTTGCGGGTGCAACATTCTCGCTTACACGACCCCCTTGGGAGGGAGAGCGACGTCGAGCTCGACGTCTTCGGCTACTGGCTCGCCGTCTGGACCGCGGACCTCGTCGCACTGGACCTCGGCAGCGGCGCGGTCCGCGACGTCGTCGCGCTCGGCAGCGTTCTCGGCGATCCGCGGGCGCATTTCGAGCTGACCGGCGCAAACCTGCCGTTCCCCCTGTGGTTCAGACTCTGGACCGTCTGTTCCGACGCCGAGATCCGCGTCTACGATCGCCTGCGCAACGAGGTTCGCGGGTTCACGCTCGAGGGGACCGAGCTCGAAGCGGCCGCGCTTCCGCCCGTGACGCTCACCGAGGTATCCGCGCGACGGTTCGCCGAAGCCACGCTCGACATGGCGGCGATCGAGCTGATGGGGCAGGTCCCGCCGCCCGGTGGCCGTCTCGGCGTGTCCGCCGCGGACAGCGCTCGCCTCCTGGACGGAGTCGTCTCGGAGCTGGAGGCATCTCCCGCCGAGCTCGCGAACCTGCTCCCGAGGTATGTGGACCTGCGTTGCGACGATGTGGGGACGCTGTGGATCAAGCCCTTCGACATCGACGCCCACGCAGGTTTCGCCGGCGGGATGAAGGGCGGTTCCCTCTGGCTCCGCATCGCGCGCGATGGCGAGAGCCGCGAAGTCCGCATGCCGGACCGTTTCGATCCCTATCGTTTCACGGCCGACCGAGTCTGGGGCGTGCAGCGAGACGAGCTCGATGTCGCGTCGGTGGCGTGGATCGAGCTGCCGCCGGCGCGGTGACGCGGAACCGTCGCCTCCGCGGCGTTGATACCGACAGCGGCGCTCTCGAGCGGGCGGCACACTGCTCCGCAGAGGTTTGGCAGCTCGCGTCAAGGGCATGATCGTTGCCCCCGGCCACGTATCATGCTCCGCGTCGCCTGCATCCTCGTCCTCGCGCTCGGGGCCGGGGTCTACCCATCACGCGACATCAGCGCGCGCCAGACGCCGCTGCCCGTCGTCGGCCCTCCGCCGCCGATGCCGCGCGAGACGTACGTCCCGCGGCCGCCCGGCATTCGCGTCGAGGTCGTCGCGTCCGGGCTCGAGGTGGTCTGGGCGATGGAGTTCGCGCCCGACGGTCGACTGTTTCTGACCGAAAAGCCCGGCCGGATCCGAGTCGTCCGCACGGACGGCCGTCTCGACCCCGTGCCGTGGAAGGTGCTCGAGCAGGTGCACTCGTTTGGCGAAGCGGGGCTGATGGGGCTCGCGATGCATCCCGCCTTTCCGGAGGAGCCGTGGGTCTACGTGATGTACACGACCTCGAAGGAGGGGCGTCGGGTGAACCGCGTCGCCCGCATCCGGGAGGTGGACGGACGCGGCGCGGCGGAGGAGGTGCTGCTCGACGACATCCCCGCCGCGGAGCGGACGAACCACAACGGCGGGCGCATCCGCTTCGGTCCGGACGGTATGCTCTGGGTGGGCACGGGCGACGCGTACGTGCCCGCGCGATCGCAGGACATCGACCACCCGTCGGGCGGCGTGCTCCGCATCACGCCGGCAGGGAGCGTCCCACCGGACAACCCGTGGCCACGGAACCCGATGGTTGCGTACGGTCTGCGCAACGTACAGGGACTCGCGTGGCATCCCTCCACGGGCGCGCTGTTCGCCGCGGACCATGGCCCGACCAGCGAATGGCGCGGCGCCGGCATCGCCCATCGTGACGAGATCAACATCGTGCGGCGAGGCGGGAACTACGGCTGGCCGCTCGCCGTTGGCGCGCCGGGCGCCGAGGGGTTCGAGGACCCGCTGCTGGCGTGGATTCCCTCGGCGTCGATCGGCGACCTCCTGTTCTACACGGCGAGCCTGATGCCGCGGTTCCGCGGCGACCTGTTCTTCGCCTCGCTGCGCGCCGAGACCCTGATGCGCATCCGCTTCCAGGACCGCGCGGACCCACACAGTGTGACCGCGATCGAACGATGGTTCAATACGGCCGCGCGCGGCCGATCGGTCTACGGCCGTATCCGATCCCTCGCCCTCGGCCCCGACGGCGCCCTGTACATGGGTACCGGCAACCGTTTTCGCGGCACGCCGCGCGGCGCCGACGACCGCGTACTCCGCATCGTTCCCGGCCGCTGACGGTCACCCGAGCCTCGTACGAACGAGCCATCGCACGTTGCGCCTGCGACGGCGCTGGCGTGCTCGAAGCGCGCGTCCGCGCTGGCGCCTCGAAGGGCGCGTCGTAAACTTGGTGCTTCAGTTCTGGATGCCGCGATGCCAACGGAGGGTGAAACGGGTGCGAAGCGGACCCGGCGTGGAGAGCGGGGCCGGCTGGTGGAGCAACCGCGTGGTCCAGTACAACGAGTTCATTCGCCGCGTCGTTCCGGGCTACGATGAACAGCTCGCCCGACTGGTCCGCTGCCTGCCCGACGCACGCCGCGTGTTCGAGCTCGGCTGCGGTACGGGCAATCTGTCCCTGGCTCTCGCCGCCTGGAACCGCACCGCCGACTTCAGCTTCGTCGATGCCGTGCCGGAGATGCTCGACGTCACGAGGGCGCGCCTGTCGGCGATGTTCCCCGATGTCACATTGCGGGCACGCTTCATCGAATCGTATTTCGAGCGCCTGCCCCTCGAGCCCGACTCCTGCGACCTCGTCGTATCGAGCCTCGCCATCCATCACGTCGCCGACAAGGCGTCCCTGTTCCGGATGCTGTGCGAAGCGATTACGCCCGGGGGCAGCCTCCGCTTCGTGGACGGCCTTGCCGGCGCATCCGAGCGCAACCACCGGCTGAGCTGGGACGCCTACGTCGGCCACTGGACGAGTCGCTGCACCGATGACGAGATACGCGACCTGCTCGAGCACGCCGATCAACACGATCACTATCGCACGCTACGCGAGCACTTCCACCTGCTCGAGGCCGCCGGCTTCGTCGACTGCGACTGCGTGTGGCGCGATGGCCTCTGGACGATCGTGACCGCGGAGGTGCCGGCGGGGTGACGACACGTCTTGCTTCGCGCGTCGCTCACGGGGGCGACCGTTCCTCGGTCAGATGGGCGCCCCACGGCGTCTCACCGAACCGATATTTCTCTTTCCAGCACGGTTCGTGTGGACCAGCCGGTCCCCACGTATTCGAGGATGACTCGAAGCTCGTAGGTACGCGCCTCGAGGCTTCCCAACACGGCGGTGTATTGAAAACCGCCGATCAGGATCACCCCGCGACGATTCTTCATCATATGACGAGCCGCCGGCCGCGCGGTCAGGAACTGTGAGGAACGTGAACGCCATACCCAGCCATCGATCCGGATCTCGTGCAACGTCGGCAGGCTCGCACCGCTCCACCGCCCTGGTTGCGCTGATCGTAAATCAGATCTACAATTCGCGTATGGTTCCTCGAACGCTACGGAGCGGATCGTCGCGGCTCACCGTTGCAACGCCGTAGACCCGCAGCCGCCGCGGTTTCCCGTGCATGGCAATGAACAGCATGCCGACATTGCCATTGACGAGGAGGTCGGTCACCATCACGAAGCCATCCGCGATCGCGGCATCCAGGTCGTGATACCGAGCCGTGGCGTGTCGGAGCTCCTCCAGCGCGATCTCGAAGTCGTGGTCGGGCTCGAAGGGCATCTCGTCTGAGCAGGCGCTGACCGGGAGCGGCAGAGCCGGGACGAGCCACCAGTTCACGTTTTCGCTTTCGCCTCTCCTTTCCTTGCGGGAATTGCGGGCAGGACCCGCGTGGCCGGGCGGAATGCCCAAGGTTTTCCAGAAGGCTAGGGCGAAGGCGTGGAAGCGGGCGTTGTAGCTGTCGTCGGAATCTGCGCGTCCAGCGCCGCGACCGCGGCGACCCGCGCGCGTGCGGACAGGTTGTCGGCCACCGCGAGATCTGCACGAAGGACCCTCAGGTGAGCGTTCGCGGGATCGGCCGCGTGCTGCATGAGTGCGATTCGGGCAAGCAACGCGTGCGCCAGAACGATCATGCTGCGCGCTCCGACGCGCGTGGCGGCGACGACCGCCGCGGTGACATCGCCCCCGCGCAGCTCGAATTCGGCGGCGAACTGAGCGCATAGGCTAGCAGCCGATTGCTGTCTATGCGCCGCAACTCGGCGAGGGCCACCTCGAATCGCTGGGGCGCACCCGGCTCGTTCAACCCTAGGCGCGCGAGCGCATCGAGCGCCACCGCGAACGGGGCTTCACTGCCACTGCCCATCCGCGCCGCCACAAGCGCGAGCTCGGCGCACGAGGCAAGCGCATTCTCGGGCCGACCCGATTCCAGCTCGAGCATGACGACTCGCGTGAGGCAATCACACTCGGCCCAGCGGTGTGATTGGGAACGGGCAAGCTCGAGCGCCTGCCGGAACTGATGCGCCGCCGCCTCGTGGTCGCCGTCGTAGTGGGACAGCAGGCCCAGCCCCCAGGGGGGACATCGACCAACTGGATGCCGACGCGTTTCGCAACGGCGTCCGCCTCCGTGAGCAGCGCGTCGGCGCGCGGCAGGTCTCGCTCGATCTGAGCGAGACAGCGCCCGGTATCGGCCAGGGCGTGCGCCGCCGTCTCCGGATCGGCCAGACGTCCGGCCTCCGCCGCACCCAGTCGGTCCGATGCGAGAAAACACGACCACGGTCATGAGATCGATGCATGATGCGGCGTGCACGCGCTGCTGGCACTCGTGCCCGCGGGGCTCGACCTCAACGGTTGCGCGTCCCAGTCCTCCGTTGT
>JBOHRM010000046.1:0-3883 GCA_050732715.1 Longimicrobiales bacterium | reverse complement strand
TGCGAAAGCGGCGCGACGTGTGCCGGACTCACGAGATGGTCTCGTTCGTAATGGCGGCGCTGCCGAAGGTCGCCAAGCTCGTCGCTACACGCGGCTACGACGTCAACCACACCCACTTCATCGTGCCCACCGGCTTGCTCGCGCGTTTGATCAAAGCCCGGACCGGGCTGCCGTTCGTGGTGACCGTCCACGGCTCGGACGTTCCCGGCTACAACCCGGACAGGTTTCGCTTCGAGCATCGGCTGCTCGGGCCGCTATGGAAGTGGATCCTGAGTGGCGCGGATCATCTCATTACGCCATCGCAGTTCATGCGCAAGCTGGTCGATCAGCGGCCTCACGGCAGACCGGTGACCATCATCCCCAACGGCTTCCGCTCCGAACGGTTCCGGCCCGATCGGCCGAAGGAGTGTCGCATTCTCCTGGTCAGCCGGATGCTTCCCCGCAAGGGTGTGCAACATCTGCTCGCCGCCTTGCCCGGTATCGACCTTCGGCAGTTCGAAGTCGACATCGTCGGTGACGGCCCTTACTTGCCGACGCTGAAGCGGATGGCCTCGGAGCTTCGGCTCCCCGTCAAGTTCTGGGGATGGTTGGACAACCACTCGGCGGAGCTCAAGGAGCTCTACGAGCGTTCATCGATTTTCGCGTTCACGTCAGAGGCCGAGAACTTCCCGATCGTGCTGCTCGAGGCGATGGCGGCCGGCCAGGCGATCGTGGCCTGTGATGACACCGGCTGCCCGGAGGTCGTGGGATCGGACGCGCTGCTCGTGCCGCCACGGAGCCCGGACCGCCTGGGAGACGCGCTGAGCCGCCTCGTGCAAGATGGAGAGCTTCGCGCGCGGCTCGGCCGGGGCGCCAGGAAGCGCGTCGAGCAAGAGTTCGGCTGGCAGAGCATCGCCCGGCGCCACGTCGAGCTCTACCGCGAGGTCCACAACAGCGAAGGCAACAGGAGTCGAGCGGCCAGCAGCTGGAGCACGTCGAACGCGGCCGCGCGCCTCGATCACAGCAAGGCTTCCATCTACTAGCCGAGACGTGCGCGACATGAAGATCTGCTTCGTTGTCAACGAGTTCTTCGGCTGGGGCAAGTACGGCGGTTTCGGCAGCGCGACGCGGATGATTGCGAGTGGCCTGGCCGCGAGGGGCGTCGAGGTCGATGTGGTCACGCCGATCCGCCAGGGCCAGGCGTCGATAGAACACGCAGACGGTATCACGATCCGGGGCTTTCAGCCGTGGTCCACCCGCGACCAGAGCAGCGCATACCGGGCGAGCGGTGCCGACATCTATCATTCACAGGACCCGTCAGTGGGAACGCTGCTGTGTCAGCGCGCGATGCCGAAGCGGCGTCATGTCGTGACCTGTCAGGATCCGCGTACCGCACGCGACTGGTGGATCGAGCTGTCCTGTTACCTGACCGAACGTCGTTACAAGAGCCTGCTGACGTGGCCCTATGAAGACAATCCGCTGGTGTGGCGCGCCGTCCGCAGGGCCGATGCCGTGTTCAGCGAAGCCAAACACATCGTGCCCAAGGCGCAGAAGAAGTACGGATTGAAGGTCGCGCCGCGGTTCCTGCCGAATCCGGTGCCGATGCAGGATGGCCCCGTGGTCAAGGCGGATCGGCCGACCGTCTGCTTCGTTGGCCGCTTCGACAGGAGGAAGCGGCCGGAGCTGTTCTTCGAGCTCGCCAGGCGCTGCCCCGACGTGCAGTTCATCGCCGTCGGTGCGGCGAACAGTCCGCGCATGGACCGCCTGCTCCGGCGGCGTTACGGCGGCATCGACAACCTCGAGCTCACCGGCTTCCTCGATCGTTTCGCGTCCCGACGATTCGATGAGATCCTCTCACGCTCCTGGATGCTGGTGAATACCGCGGCGCGGGAAGGTCTGCCGGTTACATTCCTGGAAGCGGCGTCGTATCGCTGTGCGATCGTCAGTCAGGTGAACCCAGACGAGTTCGCGAGCCGGTTCGGGTATCACGCCGAAGCGGGCGATTTCGAGGTGGGTCTCAGGACCTTGCTCGAGAACGACGGCTGGCGCGAGCGCGGCGAAGCGGCTTACGAATACGTGCGTGCAACGCACGCACTTGATGTCGTGATCGACGAGCACCTCGAGGTCTACTCGTCGTTGCTCACAACGAAGTCACCTAGGGCATGGCAAGGCGGAGCCGATCCCGAATCACGGGACATCGGATCCGCCACGGGCTCGGCCGGCCTCGCAAACGTCGCCCGACAGTAACCTCGGACACAGAGAGTCCTACTACTCATGATGGCACAAACTGCGATGGACGATCCGCGCGCGACAGTCGAGCCAGTTTCGGTCGCGATCTGCGGCGGTGTCGTCGGGCGAAACGCGATTGGCGATCAAGCGATCGTCCACGGCATCATCAAGTCTCTAAAGCAAGAATTCGGGAACTTGACCGTGTACTTGCTATCTCACGATTCAGACCTGCAATTCGAGTCGTCCGAGTGCGATGTAAGAGTCATCGATCAGAATCGCTGTGGGTTCTGGCAGGAAGCCGCCATCCTGCGGAAGTGCTCTTTGATGGTGATCGCTATGGCCGTTTTTGCCTACAACCATTCGCTCAGGAGACTCGCGAGCGCCTTCGTCGCGCGTATGGCAGGCACTCCGGTCATGGTGTGGGGCGTAGAGTTGTCGGAACCGAAGAATTTGAGACACCTGTTAGCGCTCAAGTTATTGGCTCAGACAGCCAATGTGATCACGGTCCGCGATCAGCGTTCATTCGACGTCGCACGTCGTGTGGGCAAGAAGGGCGCCTTCACAGCCGATCCGACGTTCGTATTGTCCTCCGACTCCAGCCGTCGAGCGGAAGCTGAGCGAATACTCACCGGGATCGGCATCGATCCGCACCAGAAAACAGTGGCCCTCTGTCCGCGGACATTGATTGCCGGTCTATGGCATCCTTTCTCGTCTCGATCGATCGAGACGTTGGTCGACGAGTTGGGGATTCTGGTGCACGATCTTCACGCGGCCGGCGTCCAGGTCGTCCTGGTCCAGATGAGCCCTGATCAGCCGGACGACGACGCGATCGTCATCAGCGAGATCCTTGGACGGCTCGATCCGCATCAGCGCACGCCGGCCGTACTGGCGTGGCGGCCGGAGCTATCGGGGCTAATGGTCGATGTCTTCGGACATATCGATGCCGTGGTCGCGGTTCGCTTGCACGGTGCTATCTTGGCGATGCTGGCGGGGAAACCCGCCATCACCATCGCTTACGAACCCAAAGTGCACGGCATCATGGACGCAGTCGGGCTGAGCAAGCACGTCATGCCGGTCGAAGGTTTCGACGGCCACCGCTGTGCCGAGGTTGTGCTCGAGTGGCTCGAGAACCCGGACGAAATCTACTGTGAGGTCGAGGCTAGGATCGAGCAGGTTCGCGCGAGGGCCTTTCGCAACGTGCCCGAGGCGGCTCGTCTCGTTGCGGTTTAGACTATTGTAACGGTGAGATGAACGACGCCAGAAGCGGCGAAGAACCGAGACTGGGCAAGATCAAGCGGCGTGTAGCGCGGATCGTGCAGAAGTCGCTGCAGAAGCCCATTGTGATCGACCGCGATCGCAGCGAGCGATTACCGGGCGCGTTCATCATCGCACCGCCGCGTTCCGGGACCACGCTGCTTCGGTACATTCTCGATAGCCACCCGGCGATCGCCGCGCCACCCGAGACGTTGCTCTTCCCTTACCTTCTCGCGGCGCTCAGGGAGGAGCGCGTTACGCGCGCCATGTGGAACGTCGGCTTCCACCGAGAGTTTTTCGCGCGCTCGATCGGTGATTTCGCCCGTGGTTTCGTCGAAGCCTACGCACGGAGCAAAGAGAAGCGGTTCTGGATCGAAAAGACGACTACGAACGTCGAATGGCTGCCCGAGCTACGCGAAGC
>JBOHRM010000045.1:0-1476 GCA_050732715.1 Longimicrobiales bacterium | reverse complement strand
CGCCCGAGCAGCTCGACCGCGAACTCGGGGCCCTGCTGGGCGCCGGCGATCGCGGCGGCGTGCGGCAGCCACGGATCGCGCGCGTTCTGCGGCACCATGATGAGCTCGAGGATCGCGCTGGCCGCGCGCGGCGACGCCGGCAGCTCGGAGAGCGCGAGCAGGGCCGTGAGGCGGACCTGCGGGTCGGCGTCCTGGAGGATGGCGCTGCCGACCGTGTATTCGACCTCGGCCGGCGAGGTGCGGTCGGGCAGGAGGCCCGCGTCGAAGATGTCATCCATCAGCTGCGCGTCGCGGGGCAGCACTTGAAGCGCGCCGCGGCGCAGAGACGCGGCCGGGTGGTGCAGCGCGAGGCGCGCCGCTTCGCGGGCGGTCGCGTCGGTCTCAATCGCGCCGAGACCTTGCAGTGTCCAAAGCGCGTGGAGCGCGCCGGGGTTCAGACCGAGCTCGTCGACGGTGTGGTCATTGACCAGCTCGACGAGCGCGGGAACGACGTCGGCCTGACCACGGCCTACCAGGAGCCGCTGCGCGGTGAACCGCCAGAACATGTTGTCGTTGCGCAGCGCGGCGACGAGCTGCTCGGGCGTGGCGTCGTCCAGATCCATCGGCTCGGCCGGCGGCGCGTCTTCGTAGACGATGCGGTAGACGCGGGCGTGCTCGGCATCGCGGTTCGGCGTCTCGTACGCGTTGCCCTCACCGGTCACGCAGCAGTCTCCGGTCAGGTTCTCAGGCGTGGGATTGTGCTGGGCGACGAGCGAGTAGAAGTCCGCGACCCAGACGGCGCCGTCGGGCCCGACCTTCACCTGCACGGGCGCGGCCCAAGCGTCACGGCTGGCCAGCAGGCTCCACCGGTTCTTCGACTCGAAGCCGCTGCCGTTCGGCTCGAGCTCGAACATGCCGATCACGTGGCCCGTCGGCTCCGCGACGAACGCGATGCGGTTCCAGTACTCCTTCGGGAACGCGCGCGCGGTGTAGACCTCGTGCGCCGCGCCCGACGTGTACAGCCCGAATTGGTCGACCTGGTAAACCGTGCGGTTCGGGAAGATGTCCGTCCGATCCTCGATGCGCGGCAGGATCGGGCTCTGCACGCCGATCTTCCGATAGTACCTCGCCGGGATGTGAACGAACGCGCTCGCGTGACGGTTCGCGGTCGAGCCGAACATGTTGCCGTCCTCGCTGAACGCGAAGCCCCACGTGTTGTTGCTCGTGCGCGCGACGTAGTCGAGCGACGACCCGTCCGCCGGGAACCGGAAATAGCCCGAGCCGAAATCGCCTCGCTCGTACGTCACGCCGCCGACCGTGCCGCGGAACCCGTTGTAGCCCACCGAGCCCCAGACCTGGTTGTCGAAGCCGTAGCGCAGGTTGCTCGGTGTGCCGTGCGTGTCGTTGCGCGGCCAGCCGGTGGACAGGACCTGGCGCTCATCGGCGCGATCGTCACCATCGACATCGGGGAAGAAGAGCATGTGCGGCGCCTGCGCC
>JBOHRM010000044.1:0-11125 GCA_050732715.1 Longimicrobiales bacterium | reverse complement strand
GTTCGCGAACGCGATGCTGCGGCCCGCCGCCTTCGCCAGTGCGAGCACGCTCTCATCGCGTACGAGCGGGCGCAGGGACGTGGGGACCCACGGCCCGAAATGGCGACCGTAGCTGCGCGGCGTGTTGCGGCCGGTCAGCAGCGCGGATTGGCCCGTGCCGCTCTGAGGCAGCCCGGGAACACCGAGCGTCGCATCGACTGCGACGAGGCTCGCTCGAGCGCCGTGCCACGGTGCCGCCGCTCGGGTCGCCTTGCGGCCCTCGAGGAGCTCGGTGAGGACCGGCATCCGCGCCACCACGAACGCATTGTGTGACGGGTCCGCGTCTCCGAGCCCGACGCCGTCGATGAAGAGGAGCAGGACGCGCGGCGGCCGTGCTCCGCCCGACCGCCTCCCGCCGGCGGGAATGGTCCGCGCGCGCTCAGAGACCGAACGCGACACGGACCGCTTCGGCGTCGACGCCGGTGATCTCGAGCGTCTTGCTGCGGCTCGTGGCGCCCGAAACGAGCCGTACACGGGACGGCGCCACACCCAACGTCTTCGCGACGAAACGCACGAGCTCGCGGTTCGCGTCGCCGCCGACCGGCGACGCGGCGAGACGCACCTTCAACGCGCCGTCGTGCTCACCCGCGAGCTCCGTGCGCGATGCGCGCGGCTGGACACGCACGCGTAGCCGTACCGTCGCCGCGTCCGCGGTCACGATGCGCCTGCCGTCACGGTCGCTCGCCGCCTACCGCTACGCGTTGCGTCGCCCGCGTCGTGAACGGGCCCGAGATCGGCCGGCTCGTCCTCGAGCCGGTCGTACCAGCTCGCCTTCAGAATCAACGACGTCGCCAGCACCAGGCCGACGCAGATCGACAACGCCGCGAAATCCTCGAGCACCAAAAAGATGCCCGACGCCGTCATCGATGTCTGCCACACCATGCCGATGCCGACGTTGAACATGTCCCGCGCGAAATTGCGGTTCGGGACGCGGCCGGGCTGCTCGCGCAACACCTGATCGCGGATCGGCCCCCAGAAACCCCACGGCCGCACCTGGACATAGAAGTTCTTCAGCACGTTCACATCGTCCGGCGCCGTGAGCAGGCTGCCGCCGATGCAGCCGATCAACGACACCGCGAATATGATCGGGAACGCATAGATGACGGTCATATCGGTGAAGATCACGGGCACCGCGAGCGCCGCGGTGATCCCCGCCGCCATGCCCCAGAAATAGCCCTGGCTGCTGAACCGCCACCAGTACCACTTCAACAGGTTCGACGCGGTGTAGCCGCCGTAAAGCGCCGCCACGATCCATTTCACGATGTCGTTGAGAGACTCGACGAACCAGCCGACGCTCGCGCCGACTACCGCCGCGAGCAGCGACATGACGTAGCTCACGCGTATATAGACTCGGTCCTCGGCGTCGGGGTTGATGTACCGTTTGTATATGTCGTTGACGACGTACGCCGGCGCCGCGTTGACCGTCGCCGCGTAGGTCGACATGAACGCCGCGATCATCCCCGCGACCAGCAGACCGAGCAGCCCGATCGGCACGAACTCGCGCAGCGCGATCGGCAGGATCAGCTCGAAGTCGACCGTGTCACCCATCGCCGTCAGCTCACCGCTGAAAAAGACCAGCGCCAGCACGGTCAGCCCCGTGACCAGCATGTAGCGCGGAAAGTTGAGCACGACGCTGACCAGCCCGCTCATCTTCGCCGCCTCGCGCGGCGAACGCGTCGACAGGATCCGCTGCATATCGTAGCTCGGCGCCGGGCCCGCACCACTCTGCAACAACCCCTTGAACAGCATCAGCATGAAGAACACCGAGAACAATGACCAGCCGTCCGCGTCGATCGCCGAATTCGCCGAATCCATGATCCCGCTCCAGTCGAGATCGAGCGTCCAGCCGAAAAACGGGTTGCGCCAGCCGTCCGGGACGAACCGGTCGAGCAGCTCGGGCGAGACCCGCTGCATCGCGACCACTCCGACCCCAATGCTCGCCAACGTCATGATCCCGAACTGCAAAACCTCCGTGAACACCACGCTGATCATGCCGCCCTTCACGACGTAAACGGTCGTAACCGCCGTGATCAACAGACCCCACAGCTTCGCGTTCAATGCCGCATCCTGCGAGAGCTGCCACGGCAGGAACACCGCCGCGAACTTGCCGATACCAATGAAACCGTACGCCAGGAACCCGACGACGTTGAACAACGCGAACATCACGACGACGACGTGCGCGAGCTGCGCGCCGCGTGCATCGCCGAACCGAAACCGAATCCACTCGGCGCCCGTCATCACACGCGACCGCCGCAGCCACAACGACAGGAACACCATCAGGAAAACCTGATTGAAGACCGGCCACAACCACGGAATCCATAGACTCTTCAAACCATAGATGAAGAGAAGATAGACGAGCCACATCGTGCCGCTGACGTCGAACATCCCCGACGCGTTCGATACGCCCAGCATATACCACGGGATCTCGCGGCCGCCCAGGAAATAGCTCGCCATGCTCCGCGTCGCACGCCGCGCGAACAGCAGTCCGATGACCAGCGTCGCCACGGCGTAGCCGACAATGATCACCAGATCGATCGCGTGCAGGTTCATGGCGAGCGGGTTCGCGACAGTGCGCTGGCGGGTTATATTTCCTCAAGTTGATTTACAACCCGACTGATTACTGACATACAAATTGAGCGGGCGGCGGCTCGCGTTCAAGCGTTGTGGGTCGTTAGGACTCGCACGAGTCGCGCGCAACGGCGAAGAGGAGCGTCATGCTGACGGGCACGAATCTCGTTTACACGAAGCGCTACAATCTGCGGATCGTACACGAGGTGATTCGACTGTTCGGACCGCTGTCGCGCGCGGAGATCGCGCGGCGGACGGAGTTGACGGGTCAGACCGTGTCGAATCTCGTGAAGGACTTGATCGCGGCGGGTGTGATTCACGAGGTCGAGCGTCGGCGCGAGGGGCGGGGTGCGCCGTCGATCACGCTGGCGATCAATCCGGACGGCGCATTCGGCATCGGGCTGGATCTGGATCGGGACCATCTGACGGGCGTGCTGGTCGACCTCGTGGGGAACGTTCGGCAGCGCGTGCACCTGGAGATCGACTTCCCGACGCCGGAGCACACGCTCGATCTGATGGTCGAGATGGTGGAGACGATGATCGAGCGTCAGGGTCTGACGACGAGCAGCATAGCGGGGCTGGGTGTCGGGGTACCCGGCCCGATGCACCCCGCCGATGGCGGCGCCGGCTATGTGGTCAGCCCGAAGTCGTTTCCGGGGTGGCAGAACGTGCCGCTCGCGGATTGGCTCGATGAGCGGCTCGGCATGCCGATCCTGCTCGAGAACAATGCGACGGCGGCGGCGATCGGCGAGCGGTGGTATGGCGCCGGCCGCAGGATCGGCACGTTTTTCTACGTCTATTTCGGCAGCGGGCTGGGCGGCGGGCTGGTTCTGAACGGCCAGCCGTACGAGGGTGTGACGGGCAACGCAGGCGAGATCGGATATCTGCCGGCCGTGCTGGCGGGTGAGGCGAGGAGCATGGATGACATCCCGCACGTAGGCATGCACTTCAGTCTTTCACGCCTCCTGGAGAGGCTGCGTGGGCAGGGCGCCGACGCGC
The DNA here is from genome assembly GCA_050732715.1 of Longimicrobiales bacterium. Classification (GTDB taxonomy): domain Bacteria; phylum Gemmatimonadota; class Gemmatimonadetes; order Longimicrobiales; family RSA9; genus JBOHRM01. The sequence goes on along the minus strand of JBOHRM010000044.1, from coordinate 7,519 downwards.
ACCGCCGCGAGGACCTCGATCGGTTGCTCGCCGAGGAGCACCCTGGCGTGCTCGCGTGGATAGACGATGCCGCGAAGCATCTGACGGGGCTCGTTCTCGCGATCGAGTACCTCATCGATCCCGAGGCGATCTTCTTCGGCGGCCGGCTGCCGCAACGCGTGCTCTCCGCCCTGCTGGACCGCGTCGAGAAGCATATGCCGCCCCGGCCCACGGGTGCCAAGGTCATGGTGCCCCGCCATATGCTCGCGACCGCGGGCGCCGACGCGGCGGCGCTCGGCGTCGCGACACTGCCGATCTACGAGGTGTTCGCACCGGCGCCTCGTGTGCTGTTGAAACAGCCACGCGATGGCAGGACCACAGGCTTCAGCCGCCTCGCAGGTGACGGCCGCGCATTGAAGCCGCTCGCCGGAACATAGGAAGCACATGCTTGGACCCCCTGTGCCGGACGAATCCGACACAGGGGGTCCAAGCCACTGGCGAGGGCGAGTCTCCGCTAATTGGTTCGGGCACCCATGCCTTTCGGCGCGGCCAGATCCCCGCCCTCTTCTCACCTCGCCGCGCGGTCGACGGCTCGGCTGCCCCTGGCCCGGGGCGTATCGGCTGCCATCCAGTGACCTCGCAGCCGGCTCGCCAGACACCGAACTCCAGGCGAGCAACCCGTGAAAAGCGTCCCTTTCGCGGGCAGCGCCCCCAGTCAAGAAGACCGCTCGACTGCTGACGCTCGACACTACGATACAACACCCTCGCCCCAGCGGTCAAGCTTCTCGTATGAACCCGTAAGCGACTGCCGATGAAAGCGTTACAGGTATCGACTCGACGCATTGCGATTCCCGATTTCGGCACGCGCGCCGAACCCGCCGTACCGAGACGAGTTACGGATTTGTAACAATATTGATTCACAGAAATTACCGAGTTCTCCACGCAATTTCCACGCTCGAGTGGGAGGTTCTCCACCACGCGTGTGGACAGAGACGGCAAGCGCGGCGCGATGTGGGGGCGCCGTGGACGGTCCAAATGCGACGCGATAAGATTGAACAGAGAGATGTTCGGGGTCGAGTGGGCGGCGGGTTGAAACGATCGGAGACGGGTCGGGAGAACACGATGAAAGACAACGAAGTGGTTGGTGCATCCGTGAGGCGGGCTGACCCGCGGCGTTGGAGGTCGGGGCCGTGGTTGAATCGAGGGCGTTTGCTGCTGATCGCGCTCGTATGGGCGTGCGCATCGGGTGGCCGCGGTGAAGCAGGTCCGACGCCGCTCGATGTGATGACGTTCAACATTCGGTACGGTACTGCGCGGGACGGTGAGAACGCGTGGCCGAATCGGCGCGAGCTTGTGATCGACGTCATTCGCTCGCACGATCCTCAGGTTCTCGGTGTGCAGGAGGCGTTGCGTTTTCAGCTGGACGAGCTGGGCGCTGCGCTGAGTGGATATGGTGAGGTAGGTGTGGGTCGGGACGATGGTCTGGAAGAAGGTGAATATGCGGCGATCCTATATGACACGGAGCGGCTCGAGGTAATCGAGCAGGGTACGTTCTGGTTCTCGTTCACGCCGCAGACGCCGGGCTCGATGAGCTGGGGCAATGGCATTACGCGGATCGCAACGTGGGCGCGGTTCCGTGATCTCGCTGCTGAAGGCACGTTCACCGTGTACAACCTGCATTGGGATCACGAGTCGCAACCGTCGCGTGACAGCAGTGCGGTGTTGCTGCTCGAGCACCTTGCCGCGCGGTCGTCGCCGGATCCCGTGGTTGTGATGGGTGACTTCAATGCGGGCGAATCGAACACCGCGTATCGCACGGTCCTTGCGGGAGCGTCCCGCGTGGAGGGAGCGCCGCGTGTGATCGACACGTTCCGATCCGCCAATCCATCGGCGAGGAATGTGCGGACCGCTCACGGCTTCCGAGGTGGTGAGGATGGTGAGAAGATCGATGCGGTGTTGGTCTCGGTCGAGTGGGACGTCATCGCGGCGTCGATCGACCGGACGGCGGAGGACGGACGCTACCCTTCGGATCACTACCCTGTGACGGCGCGCATCGTCCGACGTTAGGAGCGTGACAGCGAAGCATGCCGATGGAGCGATTGGGGCGAGGCGAATGGATCAACAAGGCGCAGTTTCATGATCGTCTCACGCGTTGGTTCCGAGAGACGCGGGAGGACGTGATCGGTGAGCCCGCGGTGCACGGGCGCACCGCGTGGCTCTGGGTTCGTGACGGCCACACGCTGGCGAAGCTTCAGGCGGACACGACGCGTGCGGCCGTGGCCGAGTATCTTCTCAAGCTGCGGAGTCAGCCTTCGCCGCTCGAATGGCACGTGGTGGCAAGCTCGACCGGCCATCGCACGCGCATCGCGTTCGGCCCGGACAGGGCGACGATCCGCAACTTCCATCTCTATGCGGACGAAGAGGTATCATGACCCGAGTTGTGGGCTGTCTGGTCAGCACCGCGGTACTCGTGATGCCGGCGTGTGTGCGCGCGCAGGCGCCGGCGACGGACCGCGCGTCAGCGGTCGATACTGCTCGGCTCATGGCCGACGTTCGGGTGCTGGCGGCCGATTCGATGGAAGGTCGAGGCGTGGGTTCAGCCGGCAGTTTGAAGGCGCGCGCGTATCTGCTGGGGCGTTTCACCGAAGTCGGGCTGCGCCCGATCGGCGATTCGTTCGAGCGGCCGTTTACGTTCACGGGTGGCGGCGCGAGCGGGCGCGGCGTGAACCTTGTCGGCGTCATTGAGGGTGTCGCCCAGCCGGAGCAGTACATTATCGTCACCGCGCACTATGACCATCTCGGCGTACGAGATGGCGCCGTGCACAATGGTGCGGATGACAATGCGTCAGGTACCGCCGCGCTCCTCGAGATCGCGCGCGAGCTGAGCGAGACGCCGCCAGCGCATTCGGTGGTCATCGCGGCGCTGGACGCGGAGGAGTCGGGCCTCCGCGGCGCGCGCGCGTTCGTCGATGACCCGCCGGTCGACGCGAACCGCATCCTCGCGAACCTCAACCTGGACATGGTCAGCCGGGGCGACGGCGGCGAGCTCTGGGTCGCGGGGACGTATCACTATCCGAACCTGCTGCCGCTGGTCGAAGAAGTCGCCGCACGCTCGCCCATCGACCTCCGCGTCGGGCACGATCGACCCGGTGTGGCGGGACAAGACGATTGGACGAACGCGTCCGATCACGGGCCGTTCCACGCCGCGGGCATTCCGTTCCTCTACACCGGCGTCGAAGACCACGCCGACTACCACAAACCGACGGACGACGCCGACCGCATCGACCCCGGCTTCTACGGCCGCGCCGTCGCGACGATCACCGACCTGCTACGCGAGCTGGACGCTTTTCTTTCGAACTGACGTAACTGAAGATTCGACCGGCGCGTTCCCCAATCTGAGCGCTTACCGAGAGCGGCAGTTCGTCCTGAATCGATCGGATCGACGAATCAGCCGGCGTATGCTGCCTCGAGCTCTGCGAGATCGAACTTCTTCATCTCGAGAAAGGCGCGCGTGACACGCGCGATCTGGTCGCTCGAGCCGGTACGCATCATCTCGTCCATCGCGGCCGGGACGACCTGCCAGGACAGGCCGTACTTGTCCTTCAGCCACCCGCACTGTTCGGCCTCGGGCACGGCCGAGAGCTTTTCCCAGTAGTAATCGATCTCTTCCTGCGTTTCGCAGGAAACCATGAACGAGATCGACTCGTTGAACTTGAACAACGGCCCCGCGCTGATCGCCATGAACGGCTGACCCGCGAGCTCGAACGCCACGACGTCGCAGTCTCCAGTCGGAGTATCGCGTATTGTCGTGACGTCCGTGATCCGCGAACTCGGGAACACCGAGCAGTAGAACTCGGCGGCCTCCTTCGCCTCTTTGTCGAACCACAAGTGCGGCGTGATCGCTTTCATGGTCTCCTCCATCGCGTTGGTGATCGGGCGGCCCGAGTTGACCGGTTCCTACCATTGAGTCGAAGCGGAACGCTGGAAATCGACACACGCCGTCATCATCTCGCCTCCAGGCCCACTGCCTGGGATAGAACGCTCCACACACCTGTTGCCGCAGTCTTGCGCACGTAATCCGAGAAGTCGCGTGCCGGGCGCCCCAGGACCTGCTGCACGCCGTCGTTGACCCACGCGTTGCGGCCGTCCAGCACTTCCGAGAACAGATAGGTGACCAAGGCGATCACATCCGCGGGTACCTGGTGCGCGGCGAGAGCGGCGGCGTGTTCGTCCGCGGCTACCTGCGAGAAGCGAATCACGCGGCCCGCGGCGCGTGCGATCTCCGCGACCGCGTCCGCGAAGCTCAGGAGACGTGGACCGGTCAGCTCGTACAGCTGCCCCACGTGGCCGTCCTCGGTCAGCGTGGTCACCGCGGCATCCGCGATGTCTTCTACATCGATGAACGGCTCGCCGATGTCGCTCGCCGGCAGTACCAGATGTCCGTCGATCAGACCGTCCAGGAAAAAACTTTCGCTGAAGTTCTGCGCGAACCAGCTGCACCGGAGGATCGTCCACGGCACACCCGAGTCGCGCAGGATGTCCTCGCAGTGCTGGGCCTCCGGTTCGCCCCGGCCCGACAGCAGTACCATGTGTCTGACGCCGAGCTCCAGGGCGAGCGCTGTCAGGGCACGGATCGCGTCCGGCGCGACGGGGATGGCGAGATCGGGCTGAAAGGTCACGTAGAGAGAGTCTGCGCCTTCGAGCGCACGACGCCACGTCGCTTGGTCGAGCCAGTCGAACGGCGGCTCGCTGCTGCGAGACGCTGTCCGGACCTGATCGCCGCGACGGGCCAGCCGGCTGGCCACGCGCCCGCCCGTCTTGCCTCTCCCACCGATGACGAGCGTCGTCCCAACTTGTGTGTTCATGGCATCGATTTGTGGTGACACGTTCGAGTTCGTCTCCACGACGATACGCCGCGCGGCCTCGGGATGGTACCACAATTTGTGAGGAAGAATTGGGTATGAGCGGTCGGCTGGTGGCTCGACGTGTGAACGTTCAAGCGCGGAGGAGAAGGAGCATCAACGAGATCGACACACCGCACGCAACCGCCGTCCTGATCGTGTTCCACCGATTCCAGCGTGACTCGAAATCTTCCCGTGCACGCCGTCGCGCGGTCTCGTTCATCGTGCCGATATCCAGCCTCTGAAGCTCGTTGTTCAGCGGGATGTTGATGGCGAAAGTCGGCAACTGCACGCCGAGAAGGTAGACGAGTGCAGAGACGATGATCAACAGGCGATCCGCTGCGCCTGGTACACTGAGACCGAGCACTGCGGCGGCTATGAGGCTCAGCACCGAACCAACCCACACGACCACGAACAGTGGCTGATTGTTTTGGATGACGCCATCGATGACCTGGAAAGCGCGGAGGAAGCCGCCGTCATCGAGACGCTTGATGCCGGGCATCACCACGGCCGCGAAGGCGAACAGAAAGCCAGCGACCAACGAGCACAGAAGCGTCGCCAACACCAAGACCACCTGAAAGATCATGACGGATGTCGCGGCCGGGGTTGGATGTTTTGGTTGAGGTGGAACACATTCTCAGGGTCGTAAATGTTCTTGAGCTCCTCGAGGCGCTCGAGCTTGTGTGGTGGATACGCGCGTTGGACACCATCGGTGCCTTCGTCCGTGAGGACATTGACGTAGGCACCGCTGGCGTGGCGTGCGAGTGCCCGAGCCGCATCATATCCGGCATCGCCGGCGACCAGCAGCTCGCCCTCGAACCGGCCGCGCGCTCTGCTCGCTAACACAGTCGACGACATCCTCACCCTCCGATCACTCGAACGCCGTCCGCGGGCGTGACCTCGACGCTGCGTGAATGTGAATACGCTCGGCCGTCATACCGTCTCGCGCCGAAGTCCCTCGAACGATGCTTCACGGGAGCGAATGCTGATCCACGCGAGGACGAGCATCGTGGCGACGGCCCAGATGATGATGGACGTGAGCGCCGTCGCATCGGGTGCCACGAGGCTCTGCCCACGCAGCGCCTCGACGAGCAGCAGGATGAACAGCGACACATAGCTCGCCGCCGCGACCAACACTGCCTTGACACGAACGGCGTCAGTCCGGCGCCAGTGCCTCAGCCCGAGCGCGACCAACGCCAGCACCTGGACCCCATGCAGGCCGACGAAGTGAGGAACCCGGAGATCGCCATGCTGCCGGCTCCAGCCGGTCACGCGCACACCCGGGCCGCCGTCCTCGCCGCCCACCGAATGTGCGCCTACGACTGTCATGGAGAGGCCGGCGCGCGCGTCCGCGAGCTGCGATGCAGTGGGACGAGTCATCAGCGGGCCGGTCAGCGCGCCGACGATGGTCAGAATCATGCCGACGCGCAGGGCCCAGCCGAGTGTCCGGTCGGCAAACCGCTGCCGCCATAGCGCCACGGCAACCGCCACGCTCACGACCGTCTGGAGAATGATCGCAGGACCCATCACGGTGTACAGCGCCCGATTGACCGGCGAGGACGCGTTGAAATGGCTGATCGTGCCACGCCATGCCTGCAAGGCGATGATCGCCACCTCGAGGGCGAACACGATCGCGGTCGTCCAGCCGACGACGCGTCGGACGCGCGGCCAGTCGGACAGCCATCCGAAGAGCCACGCCAGCGTCAGACTGTAAACAGCCGTCGAAACCGCGAACTTGAACGGCTTCAGCCAGGCCGGCGCTCCGGTGATGATGCGCGGATCCACGAGCATGCCCACCAATGAAACGCCGGCTGCGGCGATCATCAGCATTCCCACCGCCGTCAACGGCGCACTCCCAGACCACAAGCTGTAGAACAGCGCAGTTGCGCGGGCCCGAGCAGCAGGTCGAGAGCTGTGTGTTGTCACATCCATCAGGTGATCAGCTCGCGGTTACCGCGACCGTCCGATGCATCTGCGAAGACCGGAACGCGTGCTCGACCGCCCGGCGGATCGACATGTCGATCGTCGTCACCGGTAAACCGAGCAACACGCTCGTCTCGATCAGGGCTTGCTCCCGTGTTCGACCCGTCAACTCCGCCTCTCGAACGCACCGGACAGCCGCGGCCAACACACCAAAAGCGCGGAGGCGGGGCACCCGCGACCAGCGCGCGCTGGGGATCCCCAACGCATCGCATAGGTCACGGATCGCCTGCCGTTCCGCCTCTGACAGGATCGTCCATATGACGTCAAAGCGTATCACCGAGCTCCTCCTTGTCGACGATGCGGGTGTGCGCTCTCGACGCGGCCCGCGACTCTTCTACGGATTCCAAGTTCTGGACTCGAACTGCACTGGACCACGCCCGCGTGGCCGGTTCCGAACGAGACGAGGTGAACGGCGTGGCACCGGGGGCGAACGTCCCTTCGGGGTTACGCCTCGACCGCGAGCGGGTCGGACCGATCTGCTCCCGCGGGCCCGCTTAGCCGCGTCACAGTGACGCACCTCACACCCTCTGATGACGGAGTGCCACGGCGAGCTATTACGGAATCGATGTGCGTTTATTAGCGGCCGGTCGGCGACACGCGCGAGACTGATTCAGCCGTTTCGCCGCAGCGGTCCGATCCTTTGGCCCGTTGCGGAG
>JBOHRM010000043.1:0-3859 GCA_050732715.1 Longimicrobiales bacterium | reverse complement strand
GGGTATAAGAGGGGCTGATCTCCGTGTCGGATGAACAGCTGAACTAACGCCTCGCCGATAAGCTGCGGGCGCCTAAGGCGACCGTCAGCTTCAGCGGCTTGTTAGGCCGGCCAGGGGGTACAAACCTGGTACATAGGTAACACATTAAACCGGGAACATGGGTGACACCGGCTATTGTAATCGACCAACGGAGGTTGGTCGATGCCTTGGAGAGAAACGTCACCGATGGAAGAGCGAATACGGTTTGTGGAGGATGAGCGACAGAGCCTGTATACGATGACGGAGTTGTGCGAGCGGTACGGGATCAGCCGGAAGACGGGCTACAAGTGGCTGGAGCGGTTTGAAGAAGAAGGCCGCCAGGGACTGCGGGATCGCAGTCGCGCCCCGCACTATTGTCCGCACCGGATTTCCGAGCCGGTTGCCGCACTGATTTGCGACGCTCGCCGTCAGCATCCGAGCTGGGGCCCGGAGAAGCTGTTGCAGTGGCTGGAGCCGCGGCATCCGGGTATCGCCTGGCCGGCCGTGAGTACGGCGGGCGACCTACTGGCCCGGCACGGCTTGGTCAAGAAGCGCCGCCGGCGACGAGAGTACCGGCATCCGGGTGTCGGTCCACCGGTCACGACCGAGCCCAACGATCTCTGGACCACGGACTTCAAGGGGCATTTCCGGACGCGCGACGGGATCTACTGCTATCCACTCACCGTCGCCGACCAGCACACGCGCTATCTGTTGGCTTGTCACGGGCTGCTTTCGACCAAGGGAGTCGGCGTGCGAGCGATCTTCGAACGTCTCTTCCGCGAGTACGGACTTCCGGCGGCCATTCGGACCGACAACGGCGTTCCCTTCGCCACCACCGGTATCCACGGTCTATCCCAACTCAACGTCTGGTGGATGCGACTGGGGATTCAGCATCAACGGATCCTGCCCGCCCATCCTCAACAGAATGGTGCCCACGAGCGCATGCACAAGACCCTCAAAGGGGAGGCCATTCGGCCGCCTCGGGAGAATCTCCGAGCGCAGCAACAGGCCTTCAACCGATTCCGCACCCTCTACAACGATGAACGCCCTCACCAGTCGCTTAAGGGCCGAACGCCGGCCTCTCTGTACGGGCCATCGTCCCGCACCTACCGGCGCCAACTCCCGCCCTTCGACTATCCAGGGCACTTCATCGTCAAGCGAGTCACCAACGCCGGAACCATCCGGTTCAAGAAAAAACTGTTGTTCCTGGCCCACGCTCTTAAACAACATCATGTTGGACTGGAGGAAATCGACGATGGGATCTGGTCCCTTTATTTCTGCCATGTCTTGCTCGGACGGATTGATGAACGCGACTACCTTATCCGTCCCTAAACAAACCTGGCCGGTTCGGGGCGGGAAAGACCTCGGTCTTTCCCGCGTGCGCCCGGCATGGGCGCGGAGTAGGAGGTGAGGAAACGACGTGAAGTCGAATCCAAGTCCTCCGGGGACCCTGACGGAGGGAACCCCACACTGAAGTGACAAGGGCGCTGGCCCGAAAGGACGGGCCAGAGCCGGAAGTGACCCGCCCAGAGCGGGAGCACGCCGGGTCGCCCGCGAGGGGGCGTCTGGTGGAAGTCGAAGGTGCAGTGATGAATCGAACGCAAGTGAAGCGCCGTAAGGCGCAGACCCCGGGGATGAGCGGGCGTGCGGCCGCGAAGTCCGGTATCCGTCGGCGGGGCTGCGTAGTGGCGACGGTTTATCACGAAACTCCGTGTTCTTACCCGGGGAGATCTCTCGGCCTCCCCGCCTGTGGCGGGGTAACTACCGAGGACGAAAGGACGAGGTGGTGAAGGGACGAGAGAAGTCGGATGGTCGCGTACTACCGAAGGGTCGTCGAAAGGCGACCGCAACCGGACGGAAAGCGGACCGGGGAGGGAAGGCGACCACGGCCAGTCAACAGGCAGGACAACTGGAATTGTTCACCGGGCGCGGTGCCGAAGCCGGTCGGACAAGAAACAGGGGTCATGCCGGCAATCACGATGGAGGCAGTCGCAACATGGGATAACCTGATGTGTGCATTCGAACAGGTAGCAGCCAACCAAGGGGCACCCGGACCGGATCGGCAAACGATTGAGGAGGTGCGCAAGCATCTGTCTGAGATTTTGCCGAGGTTGCAGACCGAACTGCTCAAGGGACGATATGAGCCGGGGATGATCCGGCGAGTGTGGATTCCCAAAAGCGGGGGCGGACAAAGAGGCTTGGGCATACCCGACGTGATCGATCGGCTCGTTCAGCAGGCGATTTATCAAATACTGAGCCCGCATTACGAGCCAGACTTTCACCCGAGTAGCCACGGCTTCCGACCGGAACGGAGCTGTCACACGGCCATCGCGGAGGCCAAAGAGTATGTGGAGGAGGGATACGATTGGGTGGTAGATCTGGATTTGGAGAAATTCTTTGATCGGGTCTGCCAGGATCGTCTTCTCAGTCGACTGGAGCCGAAGGTCCAAGACCGGAGGATACTCCAGCTGATCCGCCGCCTGCTGAAGGCCAAAGTGGTGCTGCCCGACGGGGTGGTGATCGACACGGAGGAAGGGGTGCCGCAAGGCGGCCCGCTTTCGCCGCTGTTGAGTAATATCGTGCTGGACGAACTCGATTGGGAGTTAGACCGGCGCGGACACCACTTTGTTCGCTCCGCCGACGATGCCAACATTTACGTGCGAAGCGAACGGTCAGGGCAACGGGTGATGGCGGGCCTCACGCGTTTCATTGAAAAGCGCCTGCGCTTGCAGGTGAACGCGGGCAAGAGCGCGGTGGCGCGACCCGAAGAACGGCACTTCCTGGGGTTTCGGCTGCGCCGGAATCCGGAGGATGGGTCGGTCGACGTGCTGCTGTTGAAGCGCTCAAAGGAGCGCATCGACCAGCGCGTTCGGGAACTGACGCCACGGAATTGGGGACAATCTCTGCGAGAGTGTATCCGACGCCTGAACGCGTATTTGCAAGGTTGGGCGGGGTTCTTTCAGATTGGTAGTGAAGCGGAACTTCGGACGCTGCGTGCCTTACAGTAGATGCCCATATCAGGCGCCGCTTACGGGCCGTGCTGCTAAAGCAATGGAAGCGCAAGCGGACCCGGGCGCGACGCCTTGTCCAGCTGAGGGTGAGGGAGAAAACCGCGTGGGAGACCGTCTATAAGGGACGCCGTCGCTTGTGGGCGCTCAGTCACACCCCCGCCGTGGATCGGGGACTGCGGAACGCCTTCTTTGCCGACCGTGGACTCATCTTTCTGGCGGACTGGTTTTCGACCCATCACGGCTGGGGCGTTATAGCCCCCGCGGGACCCGGTTTTCAGCTGAGGCTCCCGCTGGGATAGCTGGGGTGGCAACACCGGCATCGGACTACGAGCGATATCCTCGAACGCCGATGTCCCGAAGAGCCGGATGTGGGACCCACCAGTCCGGTTCTGTGAGAGCCAGGGGAGGGTGATCTCCCCTGGCTACTCGACCCCGAACCGGCTTTCTTCGAGAACGAAAGTGTTACCGATGTTGCCGGTTTATTCTGTTACCCATGTCCCCGGTTGCACACCAGGCGTCGGCCGGACATTCATCGCTTCTCCCGCGTCCACTGCCTTTCAAACTCGCGGAGCAGCTTGAATTGAACCGGCTCGCCGGTCTGTGCGTCGCGCTTCTGGTCAGACTCCCACCTGGGAGTCATCTTGCGGCCCTCCTCTATCAGCTCCTCAGCGGTCTTTCCCTGGGTAGCAATCATGTAGCACGAGGCCATCGTCATATCACGACCGATGCCACGGAGGCAGTGCTGTAGCACCTTCCCCTTGGCGCTCTTCACAGCGTCCAACATCTGGCGGACCTGCTCGATGCTGGGGGCCTGCTCGTCTGCCCAGGGT
>JBOHRM010000042.1:0-2208 GCA_050732715.1 Longimicrobiales bacterium | reverse complement strand
GAGTTGGATGGTGCAGGGTCGAGCGCTTCAGGAGCTGATCCGTCAGACGAGCTTCGCGGTATCGACGGAGGAGAGCCGGCCGATCCTGAACGGTGTGCTGTGGCAGCTGGCCGACCAGTCGATGCGGATGGTCGCGACGAACGGGCATCGTCTCGCGATGCTGGAGGTGCCGGCCGCGTCGCAGGGTGCACCGAACAGCAAGCTGATCGTGCCGCCGAAGGCGCTGGCGCAGGTCGAGCGCCTGTTCGGCTCAGACGATGAGATCGAGGTCGCGCGCAGCGAGAACCACCTCGGCTTCCGAAAGGAAGGCACGCAAGTGTACACGCGTCTGATCGAGGGGCCGTACCCGGAGTATGAGCGGGTCATCCCTCGTGACAACGACAAGATTGCGCACGCCGATCGCAATCTGCTCACCCACGCGCTGCGGCGGATGGCGGTGGTGGCGAGCGACCAGACACATCGCGTGCGCCTGGGTTTCGCGCCGCACAACCTGCGGTTCTCGGTCGAGACGCCGGATCTCGGAGAAGCGCACGAGGAGCTCGAGGTCGACTACGAGGGTGAGCCGATCGACATCGGTTTCAACGCAAATTATCTGCTCGAGGTGCTCCGCTATATTCCGACCGATGACGTGAAGCTCACGTTCAAGGCGCCGGAGGGCGCGGTGACGGTCGAGCCGGGCAGCGGCAACGGTGGCGAAGCGCCGCCGGACTATCTGTGCCTGGTGATGCCGCTGCGGCTGCTCGAGTAGGTCGTATGAGTCACGAGTCAGCGAGTCGCGAGTCGCGAGTCACGAGTCAACGAACAACGACTCGAGACTCGGGACTCGGGACTCGGGACTCGCTGTACGCGCTGCTGCGTCACCTCACGCTGCCAGTCGTGGCGATCACGACATCGGCGGAAGGCCGCCGCAACGCGATGATCGCGAACAGCGCGCAGCGCGCGTCGCTGGTGCCGGCGGTCCCGCGCATCTCGGTCTACATCTCGAAAACGAACCTGACGCACGATCTGGTCTACGGCAGCGGCGTGCTGGGCATCCATCTGCTGCGGCGTGACCAGTGGGAGCTGATCTGGCGGCTCGGCTTGTATAGCGGCCGTGACACCGACAAGCTCGGCGGCGTCGATGTCCGCACGGGCGATACGGGTTGCCCGATGCTCGTCGACGTCCTCGCCGCGTTCGAGTGCCGCGTGGTGAACGCGATGGACGCCGGCGGCTCGACGTTCTTCCTGGGTGACGTCGTCGCCGCGCGCGAAGGCGCGGCCGGCGATGTCATGACGAGCGAATATTTCCGGAAGCACATGTCCGAGGAGCGGCGCCGCACGTACGAGGCGAAGCTGATCGAGGCGCAGAAAGCGCTCGCATCGATGTCACATGTCGAGCGAAAGGTGTGGCCCGGCCCGATCGTCGGCGCTTAGTGCTTCAGGTTAGAAGTACGCCGACGTACTCCGGTCGCGATTCGTTTCGTGTACGTTTAGGTGTACGTTTAGGTGTACGTTTAGGTGTACGTGTAGGTGTACGTGTACGTTTAGGTGTACGGGCAGGGGCAAGTTTACGTTTACGTGTACGTGTACGTGTAGGTTTACGGGAAGGCGGTCCCTCCACAAGAGGCGCCACCCGTCCCATACACCTACACCTACACGTACACCTACAAATAAACCTACGCCAGCTTAGAATACGCGGCGGTAATTGCGAACTGGAGCACTTAGGCAACGCTTCTACTCAGCGCCCCCACGCGCCGTGGCGCGATCCCATCATAGGAGAAACGACGCGGCTCCAAGCCTCATAGTTTCTCAGAAGGTTTCTTCCCATTTGTCGGCGACGCCGGTGCCGAACGTCTGGTCGAGCTCGAGGCGGGCGTTGGCGACGTCCTCGTGGTCGGGGAGCGGGGGTACGGACGCCTCATCCCATTCGAGGAACTCGATGACATGGTCTTGGCGGCCGGTCCCGCGGAAGAGCCACGCGCGGCCGCCGGCCGCCTCGGCCGCGGCGCGGACACGCCGCCATTCGGCGAGGTAGTCATCGAGCCGGTCGAGTGGGATCGTGCGGCGCGTGGTCAGCAGCAGGCGATTCATCGGACCAGCCAGATGGCGCCGACCGCGATCGTGACCGTCCCCGCGGCGACGGCGACCCCGCGGGCGAGCCGGACCGAAACGCCCGCCGTCTGACCGAAGATGAAGCCGGCGAGCAACGCGTAGAGCGCCATTCCGGCG
>JBOHRM010000041.1:0-7302 GCA_050732715.1 Longimicrobiales bacterium | reverse complement strand
GCAGGCGTTCGGGTCTGCGTCACATGAATTCCATCGAGTAGCGGCGGCCGGCGTTATGCCCAACGGAAACATCGCGGTCGCAGACGCGGGGGATCACCTCGTTAAGGTGTTCTCCGCGGGAGGAGCTTTTCTCTTCTCAGTGGGCGGCACAGGCAGCGGACCCGGACAGATCCAGGCGATTTCGTCATTTGTGATCGACCCGGACGGCGGCTTCGCCGTTTATGACCGCGCGCTCAATCGTCTTACATATTGGACCAATGACGGGCAGCTCGAGGATATTAGCTCGATTCCGTCTTTGCCCAGCGGGCTGTTCAACTCACTCTCCGTTCTACCAGGCGGCGGGCTGATCGGTGTGCGCCTCGAGACGCCGGCCACAAGTCGTAATCTGGGACACGCCGGACTGAGGTGGGACGACGCGGTTGCAGTTTACATTGACCGACAGTTACAGGCGCGAGATACAATCGCCGTGTTTCCAGGTAACGAACGCTACTATCATCCGATGGACCAGCACGAGTATGTCCGTTTTACCATTCCGTTTTTCGCTGCCCGCGCGGTGTTCGACTATCGCAATGACTGCGTCTACGCTATTGTTTCGAGACTCGTATCGGTGGGTGAGTTCTGTTTGGAAGAGAAGCGGCAGCTTTCCAACGTTGGCCCGGGTCTACGGCGGCGGTTTGATTGGACGGGCGCAAGGCTCGATCTAAAACGAGGTGATGTCATCGAGCACGCACGCGCGGCGGTCCAGCGGCGCACCGGTCTCTCCTTGCAGCCCGATGAAATCGCACCCAGGTATCCGTTCGATTTCCCTCGGGAACGACCGCCGGCTGGCGGTTTAGTCGTCAGTGAAGCTGGTTTTATCTGGCTCGGGGACTATTTCGAGACGGATATGTCGGCCACCAGCTGGATGGTGTTCGACCCCGACGGAGTATTGCGAGTACGCTATGAACTCCCGCAGGTCTTCCGGATTCTATCAGTCGGCCGCAAATACTTGCTCGCGCTGGAGCGCGACGAGCTCGATGTGGAGCGTGTTGTGCTGTACGGCCTCCCTGAAAATCGGACCCTTTGAATATCCCTCGCCGCGGCGAGGCCAGGGTCCTGCGCTTTCAGCGGGGCTGCTGCGGTGAAGCCATCGCTTGGCGATTATGATCTCAGCATGAGGCATGGGGATGGCCTGCGAGCCGAAGGCAAAGCCGACTATGCCGGTGCACGGTCGATCCTTTGGATGCTACGGTCACGCGCCGTCCGAAAGTACGAATGCCCAGCGTCATTTTGCTTCTGACTATGGAACGATTGAGCCAATGCCTGACTCTTCTTCGGCCTGCTCCACGATGCGACCTCGGCCGCGCCGCGTCTGCATCAGCATGTGGCATGGTGTGATGCTTGGCATGCTGACGGCGGGCTGTCTGCACGATCCCGCTCCAGAGATCCTCGTCCGGGAGAACCCGACGACTCCGAGGCTAGCCTTTCAGGACGCTTTCATCATCGTGGATACCCTCCATATCGTTGAGACTCCCGACGGGCCATCAGTCTGGCCGAGGGTTCGTGGCGACGGCAGGGGTGGTTTCCTCATCGCAGACATGCGCAAAGGCTCCATAGCGCAATATTCGCCATCAGGTGCCCTGATCAGGTGGAAGGATACGAAGGCTGACGGACTCGGGGTTCCCGATCCCGCGGCGGTCTTGCCATTGCCTGGTGGCGGATTCCTGGTGGTCAGCAATGGCTCGGGCATCGGGCTCGTTCTCGACTCCATTTTCGGCTTGTCCCATCGAGTCTCGTTGCCGGTACGGTTCACGGAGGACGTCGCTATACTATCGGACTCGATCGCGGTAGTCGCGGGGACGGGCGAATATCTGCGTGATCCAGTCTTGCGAACCTGGAATTTTCGGCGTGACACGGTCATCACAAGCTATTTTCGCCCGGGTGAGCTGGTAGCCCCTGAGCTCGCCGCCGCAATCCGCTGGATTGCCGTTGAAGCCCTCTCACCGGACAGACTCGGCGCCGTATACCCGGCCGTCGATACAATCTTCTATTTCAACCCAAATGGTCATCTGGTCGAGCGCGTCGGCTTGCCATTTCGTGACCTGCGTCTCCCACGTAGCATCCCAGCTGCGGCGCGGAGGGATCCGCGTGCCAGACGAGAATGGCTGACCCAGATAGACCTCATCACCACCATTGCTTTTGGACATGACGGGACTGTCGTAGTGCCATATCAGTCCTTTACGCTTGGCGGCGAGCCGACATCTCATCTCTTGGTGGCCGATCGAACCGGCAACGGCCACCTCGATATTCGTAGTCTTCCGACACTTCTTCACTGGGATTCGGAGAATGGTCACTTCTATCTTGAGCTCGATCGCACAACGGGTACCTGGCTTGTTGCGACTCTTCGAACGATGGGCGAGTGAATTGTGTCATCGGGGAATCACTTATCCTGGGCTGGTCGCCATGTCGATTGCGTGCCTCAATTGTGGTGCGCCGAATGCGAGTCCGATCGGGGATTACCAGCTGACAGAGGAACTTGACACGTTACTGCGATTTGCAGGCGCTGAGCGTAGAGATGTCGAAGTATTTTGGTTCTTTACGACAGATACATGCTTGAAGTGCCAAAACGTCGACCATGCTCTCCGCGCCTTACAGAACACATACGGATCTGCGTGGTCACTGCGAGCAGTACACGTGGGCGAGCATGCCGACACGGCATTCTCCGCCGGATTCCTTCGCGGGTTCGGGATCAAAGCCGATTTGCTTGTAGTACCGCACGATACGTACGAGACGCGGTTCCGCCATGCGGTGACGGATCCGAGTTTCGTTGTTGTGACTGCGGACGATGTTCGAATCTTCGATGCAGCTGCTGACGAGGACGTGGTGAGAATGGCGAATCATGTCGAGCAGCTCCTTGAACGCTCGGTCCGGGCCGAGGAGAGGGATCGATAGCCCGAATAACGCAAATTGACAACCCATCGCAGTGCTAACGCAACGAACCTCGATCCCGATCCCGCCGTTCGTCGAGACGCTCGGACTGGCGAAGCGGTAGTCGTCGGACGAGCGTCTCCGGCGATCGGCGCGTTGGCTTGCCTCTTACGTCCCGGCTGGCCGGGCCTCAAGCTCAGAGCACCAGTCGCCACTCCACAGAGCATGGTCAGCGAAGCCAACTTGAGTGCTGGTGCGCGATCGGGCTCCAGGATGTTGGTGGCCAATCGGTAGACGGCGCGTCAGCGACCTCGGGGAGCGTATAGCGGATTACCCGAACGGGAATTGGAGTACGGTCGTGGCTGCGAGAGCCGCGATTCCACCGAAGTTCGCTCCGATACGAACCGTCGGGCAGAGGTTGGCTCTCCGGCAGCTTGAGCGTCGAAGAGGCACGCCACACCAGAGCAGCACCCGGGCGAGAGCGCGGCGCCAGAGATCGAAACCCAGGAAACCGCGGTCTGCCAGCCAGAGCATATTGCCGCTCAGGACGACAAGGCCCCTCCGCGACGAACTGTCGGTCCACCAGATCGGGCGCCGGCCTCGCGTCCTCGCCCCGCCGTGTCGTGCTCCTGTGCCGCCGCCGGCTCACGCCCCCGAGATCGAGCTCCTTCATCAGGCGTCGGACCCGCTTTGCCGCGACCCGTACTCCCCCTTCCTTCAGGTCCTCATGGATGCGCGGTCGCCCGTACGTGCCGTTCGAGCGGGCCTGCGACGCGCTCACCAACGGCTTGAGCTCGTCATCGCGACGCTTCCGCGCGGAAGGCAAACCCGCAACCACGCGTAGTAGCCGCTGGGGGAGACGTCGAGGACGCGGCACATCGTATTCACCGGATACATGGCTGGTGCGCCTTCACGAATGCGAAGACTTCGGTGGTACCGCATCGGTCTCCCGAGCGAACCAGGCCGCGGCTTTTGCCAGGATCTCCCGCTCGAGCCGGAGCTGCTTGTTCTCCCGGCGCAGGCGCCGCAGCTCCTCCTGCTCAGCGGTGGTATGCCATCGCTTCGCCGACCGGCATCGACATCCGCCCGCTTCACCCAGGTCCGGATCGCCTGGGACGATGGCTCGAACTCCTTGGCCAGCTCCTCGGGCGATCGGCCCGCTCGAACCAGCTCCACCATCTGCTGCTTGAACTCCGCCGGGTACGGCGGTCTCGACTTGGGCATCGTGAACTCCTTTCTCTCCCCACAGGAGATTGGGTGTCCACGAAATCGGGGCAACTTCAGGTCTGGGCGAAACGACAAATACTTGTGTCGCTTAAGCTGCCCGACGGAAAACCGCCGAATACATCCGACGCTCGCAGACCGGAACAGGCGCCCTTTAGAGCTTTCTGCGCTCGAGGTCTCTGCGATCTGCTCCAGGCCTGCGGCGTTGGACGAATCCGTGAAGCAGTTGTCGAAGGACAGCCGCGTCTTCAGGTTCGGGCGTCCTTGGCATGCTGCTGGCGTCCGCGCGGCGTCGCCGGAGGGGGATGCCGTCCATGCGGTAGACCGAACCCGCCAGCGTCTCGAACGGCGATGTGGTGAACCGAGCCCGCGTCTGCGGCCCGGACCAAGCAGCCGGACCGCCCACCACGATCGTCGGGATGCGCTCGAGGTGAGCGGAGGCCGCGTCGGAGAGATCGATGGGCGCGTTCACGCCCACGAGCAATGCGGCGTCGACCTCGCCGCGCGCGAGTACGCGTTCGGCGCTGAATTCGCCGGGGCCGTAACGCGGGTAGCCGCGACTGAAATCGACCGCGAAAGGGAACCCGGTCTGCCACGTGAGCACGGTCTCGGCGCCGACGGCGTTGCCCGGCCGGCGCACGCCGATGAGGCGCACGCGCGCCGTACGGTTCGCCTCGATCGCCAATGCGCCGAGTGCGAGCGGCACCATCGGGTCTCTTCGCTCGTGCGGAGGGTCGCCGTCATGGAGGATCACGCCGTAGCGGCACGCACGCAGACGCCTGACGAGAGGGTTCACTACAGGCAGCGGTGGTTCTGCGCGGGCCATCTCGATGCGCCGGCCACGCAAACGCGCGCGTAGCGTCCAGAGCGCCTCGAGCTCGGACGCGGTGTCGAGGTCGAACCGTTCATCGACCTCGAGCGGTGCGCGAGTGTCGTTGATATCGACCGCGATCGTTCTACACGCCGGTGCGGCGCCGGCGTCGATGTAGCGCGCCCGAAAACCCGGACAGCGCACATCCGGATCGACGCCCCAATACACGATGAGATCCGCCCGCTCGCGCAGCTCCCCCAGCGTGGCCGAGACTTGACCGATGCGCTGGAACGCGAGCACGGAGGCGCCGTGGCTGGCGGAGCTCGCCGGATCGATCACGCCGCCGATGAGGTCGGCGATCTCGACGGCACGCCGTTGCGCCTCGACGGTTGCGCGCTCGAGCCCGTAGACGAGCGGGCGCCGCGCGCGCAGCAGCAGCGCTGCTGCGTCATCGAAACGAGTCGCGATGGCGCCCCCCCTAACCCCCTGACCCGCCCCCGGTTCTAGTTCGATACGATCTCGGCCTCCGGGTCCGGAACGACGATCCGATCGAGGCCGAGTCCTTCGAGCAGCTCGTTGAGCTCACCGAGATCGTTGGTCAGGAGCACACGCAGCTGCTCGAGCTCGCCCTCGAGCTGCTGCGAGAGGAAACTGAACGCCTCGCGTGACTGATCGGTCGGCCGGCCGTCGGCGCTCTCGACGATCCCGCGCAACGCCGCGATCTGGTTGTTTACCTTGATCGGGAAGTTCAATGGATCCTGCCGTGCCTCGAGCCGAACCTGGTAGATCTCGCCCTCTACATCGCCGATGTCGGTGCGGAAAGCGCCGCCGAGCTCGGCGAGCTCGGGTGCCTCGCTCTTCGAGAGGCGATCGTCCACCTGCTCGCGGACGTTTCGGATCGTGAGGACCGCGGCGTGCGCGTCGTCCACACGTTGCACGATCTCGCGAGCGAGTCGGAACTGCGCGTCGAAGTCGGCTTGCGTGACCTGCGTCAAGCGCGGGTCCTTCACGATCTCGAAGGACTCGGTCTTCGTCTCACCCAGCGCCGTCAGGCGGACCTGGTACTGGCCGGGCGGCGCGATCGGACCCTGGACGTTGCCACCCCACATGATCATGCCCTCGAAATCGCGCGCACCCTCGTAGCGCATGTCCCAGACGAATCGGTTGAGCCCCGCCTCGGCGGGCGGCCCGCGGTCGCCCCCGCCCCGTTCCGGACGCTCCTCCTCCTCCTCTTCTTCGTCCTCCTCCTCCGCGGCCGCCGGATCGCGTTCCTCCGCCTCCGCCTGCTGCTCGGCCTCTTCTTCCGCCACCTGCTCTTCCTCCTCCTCGGCGGCGAACGTGCGGACCACTTGGCCTGTAGCGTCCAGGATCTCGATACGCACGTCTTCCGCGTCTTCCGCGAGCCAGTAATCGACCTCCGGCCGGAACTGCCGCTCTCTGCTATAGCCTTCCGCGGGCCGGGACAACGTGCGCACGGCCGTCGCCGGCTGGAACAGCTGCGTCCGGCTCGCGAGCACCTCGGCCGAGAGCTGGCGAAGCGACGCGATGTTGTCGAGCACGTAGTACGAACGGCCGTGCGTCGCGATCACGATGTCGTTGTCCTTCAGGACCAAGCCTTGGACCGAAACGTCGGGGAGGTCCAGGTCGAGAGACTGCCAGCTCGCGCCATCGTCGAACGACACTTTCACACCGTGCTCGGTGCCGGCGTAGAGCAGACCCGGCCGCACGCGATCTTCGCGAACGGTGCGGACGAAATGACCGTGCGGGATACCGTCCACGATCTTCGTCCACGTCGCGCCGTAGTCCTCGGTCCGGTACGCGTACGGCGCAATGTCCTGCATGCGGTAGCGCACGGCGGCGACGTACGCCTTGCCCGGCTGGTGCGGAGAGACGTCGATCTCGTGGATGCGGCTGAACCTCGGTAAATCGGGCGGCGTGATGTCGTTCCACGTCTGGCCGCCGTCTCGCGTCACGTGGACGCGGCCGTCATCGGAGCCGGTCCATATCTCGTCAGCCGAGTGTGGCGAGGCCGCGATGCGCCAGACGGTGGCGTAGTACTCGACGGAGGTCTGGTCCCGAGTGATCGGACCGCCGGACGCTCCGAGCGTCTCGGGGTCGGCGTAGGTCAGGTCCGGGCTGATCCGCTGCCAGCTCTGGCCGCGGTTGTCCGAGCGCCAGACGTGCTGCGAGCCGACGTAGACGACGTCGGGGTCGACCTGCGAGACCTCGATCGGGTGGTTCCACTGGAACCGCTCGCGCAAGTCCTCGGCCGAGTTGCCCATGGGATTGACCGGCCAGACGTTGACCGATCGCTGCTGGCCGGTGCTCCGGTCGAGGAAGCTCATCTGGCCGCCGTAGCA
>JBOHRM010000040.1:0-4384 GCA_050732715.1 Longimicrobiales bacterium | reverse complement strand
GTGGCAGTCGTTCCCGTGGCTCGCACCCGAGATCGTGCACGTCCCCGCCAGCGACGGCGTGCAGGTGCCCGCCCGCATCTACCGGCCCGAGCAGCTCGGCGCGGAGCCCAACGGCGCCGGCGTCATCTTCGTCCACGGCGCCGGCTACCTCCAGAACGTGCACAACTGGTGGTCCTCGTACTATCGCGAGTACATGTTCCACCACCTGCTCGCCGCGCGCGGCTACGTCGTGCTCGACATCGACTATCGCGGCTCCGCCGGCTACGGCCGAGACTGGCGCACCGCGATCTATCGGCACATGGGCGGGAAAGACCTCTCCGACCAGGTCGATGGCTCGCGTTATCTCACTGAGAACTTCGGCATCGACCCCGAGCGCATTGGCATCTACGGAGGGTCGTACGGCGGCTTCATCACGCTCATGGCGCTGTTCACCGCGCCCGAGAGCTTCGGCGCCGGCGCCGCGCTCCGCTCCGTCACAGACTGGGCGCACTACAATCACGGCTATACCGGCCGCATCCTCAACCTGCCACAGGACGACACGCTCGCCTACACGCGGTCGTCTCCGATCTATTTCGCGGAGGGCCTCGAGGATCCGCTCCTCATCGCGCACGGCATGGTCGACTCGAACGTCCACTTCTCGGACGTCGTGCGCCTTGCGCAGCGCCTGATCGAGCTCGGCAAACGCGACTGGGAGATGGCCGTCTACCCCGTCGAGAGCCACGGCTTCGTCGAGCCGTCGTCTTGGACCGACGAGTATCGGCGCATCCTCGAGCTTTTCGAGCGGCATATCAACCCGCGAGGCGATCCGGCCGCCGTGCAATAGCTCGGTGCGCCCTGGCGCCGCCGTCTGACGGATTTCGCCGCGGGCTCAGTTACTGGGCGGGTCTTCGTACGCGCGCGTGTACGCCGCGCGGCGGAACCTCGCGCCTTGCGCCGGCTCGGCGCTTACGGCATCGTTGTTGAAGAGTGGTTGCGCCAGCGACGGCGATCCGCTCGCCTCAGCGCGGCCTCACCGCTCCGCATCTCGCGGCGAAATTCGTTGGAGCGGTTTTCTGAGCAGGAGCGCAGTATGTCCTTCGAGCCGCGTGACACCCTCCGGCGGATCCTCGCGGAAGTCGACGACCTGCTCGCGCAGACTGCCGGATTACGCTTCGATCAATTCATCATGAGTGAGGCACTCCGTCGCGCTTTCACGCGAAGCCTCGAGATCATCGGCGAGGCCGCGGAGGAGATCGTCGGTGCGCTTCGCTCGGAATTTCCGAGCGTCGACCCGTCGAGTGTCGAGATCGAACGCTACCAGGAATCGAAGCTCGAAGAGATCGTGCAGCTGTCGCTGCGCGCTTGGGAACCCGTCTTCGCATCGATCGAGAGCGCGATGGACTCCGGTGTGTACCGCGAGCTTTATCCCGATTGGCGCACCGCGCAGCGCGCCGCCGTCGAATCCGTGTGCGCGGACGCGGATACGCACGTCTGGGTCGCGTCAAAGGAGTCGAAGGTCGTCGGTTTCGTCGCATTGCAGCTCCATAGAGAGAATCGAATGGGCGAGATCTACATGATCGCCGTAGACCCCGACCATCAGCGCCGCGGAATCGCAACCGCGTTGACCGACCATTCGCTTGAGTGGCTGAAGGAGGCCGGGATGTCCGTCGCGATGGTCGAGACCGGAGAAGACCCCGGGCACGCGCCGGCACGCCGCACTTACGAATCGGCGGGATTCCGGCGCCTGCCGATCGCGAGGTATTTCAAGAAGCTGTGAGGCCACAGCGTTCGCGCGATGTCCACTGGGATCGTGTCGACGTTCGGCGCGCCTGGTTCAGACCGTCGGTCGCCAGACCGACCGACCCGGCAACCGTATGCTCGGCGTTTCGGGGCACTCGTGCTTGCGAAGCCCACGCAGATCGGACATTCTTGATCGAGAGCGGTGTGCCGGCGACGGCGGTCCTGCTCGCCCCGTGGTGCACCGCCGTTGTACTCGCAGCCTGCATTCTCAGTTAAGCGTGCTGGTTCGCGCTTCCCGAACAGCGCTCCGCCGCGCCGATTGAATAGTCAGCAGCTCCGCCGCAGCGACGCCGCACGCACCGCCGGCCGCGCGCTCGAGGCGAGGTACAGCGCAGTCGCACATCACCCGAGCCGGTTCCACACCGATGGGACTGACGGGCCGGAGGCGTATCCAGGCCAACGCCGCAGGACTCGACAGCTTACCGCCGAGCGTCATGTGAGGTAGAGCGACGGCGATCCGGCATACACGGCGTGAGCGATCGAGGAGCCCCGGGGGCATTTTCGGGCAGCCAACGGACCACCAAAGACCCGGTCTCACGGGAGGAAGCGGATGGCACTGTTCGGACGGCACGCGCCGGAGAGGGTAGATGTCGGAGGACGACCCCTGCACTGTGAAATCTGCGGCTATGAGCTATTTTGGCATCGTCGCGCGCAGCTGAACACCTCCGTAGCCACCTTCTTCAACTTCGATTGGGCCAACGCCACAGCGGACTGCTACGTGTGCGATGGGTGCGGATACATTCACTGGTTCTTGCCGGAGAGATGATGCGGATGGCAGGGGTCAACAAACGTGACGACCGCCACCGTGACCGACCACGCGGGGCAATCATGAGTCTTTGGATTTCCTTCGTAGCTTCACTGGCCGTGGTGGCAATGATTCCAACGGTTGGTTGGCCGCAAGCTGCAACGCAGGATTCGCTGATTCAGCTTCCGATTCCAGTGCATCTAATGCACTCTGCGGAGAGCGTAGCGCTTACTACCTCCTGGACTGAGCAGGACGTTACGGCCCTCCTGGCGATCGCGAATCTCACATGGCGGCAGGCTGGAATCGAATGGACGCTCGAGTCGATCGTCGAGGCAGAGGCACGAAACGGCGCGGCTTTTGACTCGATGCTTGCCCGACGTATGCCGGCGACCGGGGAAAAACAGCGGTCGATAATCCCACGTGACTCCCTCCTTGAACCGGCGTGGAACCTGTTCTTGATCCGTAACTACGGCCGGATCGCCGGGGGCGTGTTTTGGCCGGAACTACCTGCGCTCGTGTTGGCTGAACAGGGGATGGGCGTCGACCTTGGACCAAGCGGGCGCGGCGGCAGAACGCTAGCACACGAATTGGGGCATTCGCTGGGATTGGACCACGAGGAATGTGTTCCGGCATCACCCAACGTTATGGCAACCGGCTGCTGGCGCCCCGGGTTGGATCACATGTTGACCGCCGCACAGATTCGTCGAGCGCGCGTTCAGGCGCAGACGGGCCGGCCAGTCAACAGATAGGCGGCGGCCGCTTCTCCGACGCCGGCCGCCACGAGCAACGCCTGCTCGCGGCAACGTGACTCAACCCGATTGGGCGTCGTCGATCCGGACACGCCACTCGATGGTTCCTCGCGAGACTCTCGGAGAGCGGCAAGTCGCGAGTTTCGGATAAGGGGTCAATTTTCCACTATCTTCTGACAGAATCCAAAGTGGCGGATACGAGCGGCGCGCTGGGAACTTCCGAGTGTCGCGTTAGGCGCTCGAAAGGTTGCTGTCATAGACCTTGCTCTCGATCGCGATACCGCTGTGCTGCTCTTGCTCCACTTGGCCGCGCGCGTAGTCCAAGGAGGCGTCATGCCGACAAGCGGAAACGGTGTCGATTGCGACGGGTGTCTGTGGCCGTCCTGAGAAGCCTCCCAGAAGGCGCTCGATGAAGCACCCGCTCGTTCCCGAGCAAGACGCATTCGGCCACGCCCTTCTCGACTACGCAGAGGGTCGGGGCGGCGCCGAATTCATCGAGCGCGGCGACGGCTGCCTCGATCTTTCTGCCGGCGCGGAGGTCTACTTTGCCGAGCCGACCGATACACAGGCCGCGGTTGCTGACCGAGCGATTGGTCGCGTTCTCGACGTGGGCTGTGGCGCCGGGCGATACGCACTGTATCTACAGGAACGCGGGCACGATGTGGTCGCGATCGACGCCTCGCCGCTCGCTGTGGAAGTCTGTCGACGTCGTGGGCTGCGCGATGTCCGGCTGCTTACGCTCGAGCAGGTAGGTTCGGCACTCGGTCGCTTCGAGACGGTTCTGATGCTGGGCAACAACTTCGGACTCGTAGGCAGCTTCCGTGGTGCCAAGCGGTTCCTCGAGCGCTTGAGCCGCATTGTAAACCCCGGCGGCCGCATCGTAGCGGAGACCATGGATCCCTACCAATCCAAGAACCCGGATCATCTCGCCTATCACGCCCAGAATCGGGCGAAGGACCGCATGGGCGGGCAGATCCGCATGCGTGTAAGATACAGGAAGTACAAGACGCCTTGGTTCGACTATCTCTGTGTGTCGCGCGAGGAGCTCGAGGCGATCGTTGGGGACACGCCGTGGCGGATTCAGGAGATCATCGCGGACACCGGTCCGACC
>JBOHRM010000039.1:0-4101 GCA_050732715.1 Longimicrobiales bacterium | reverse complement strand
CGATGATGCGATGTGGATGGCGTGCCAGCCGGCCGAACTTGCGCTCGGTGGGCCCGTCGAGGTTCAGCTCGAGGCGCAACGCGTGGGGTCCCCGCGCGACGCATGTCGCGTGGGGTCGGAGCGCGTGGGGTATGACGTCGTCGTCCGTGGGACGCTGGCCGGCATGGCCGAGCTGCCGTGCCGCCGGTGCCTTGCGCCGGTGCCGGCGAGGTTCGACGAGGACGTGATGTTCATGTTCCGCGTCGGACTGGACCCGCGCGAGGCGGAGGATGAGGAAACGTATGCCATGCCGCCGCGCGCGAGGACGATCGACTTGACGGACGCGGTCCGCGAGCACGTGTTGCTCGGCGTGCCGCGCTTCGCGCTGTGCAAGGAAGGGTGCCGCGGCATCTGCCCGCACTGCGGGAAGAACTTGAACCACGGCACGTGCGATTGTGCGCGCAGCGACGTCGACGAGCGCTGGGCCGCGTTGCGCCGGTGGGCGCAAGGTTGATCGGGAACCGGTTGCCGGGTTGCGGGTTCCGGGTTGCGGGTGCCCCACCACCAGATTCAGGGTCGTAGGGTTGGAAAATGATGAGTGATGAATGATGAATGATGAATGCCCCATCCGTATTCATCATTCCCGCAGGATCGGGCTGACGCGGCTCAGGCATCGGAAAGCTGAGTGGAATTTTGCGGATCGCGGATCGATCGAAGCAGACCGGCAACCCGCAACCCGCAACTCGCAACCCGAAAACCCGAAACCCCGAACGAAGTGAGGCCGACAATTGGCAGTACCTAAGAAGCGGGTATCGAAGCAGCGCAAGCGGAAGCGACGCGGCGCCATCAAGGCGGCGGTGCCGACGGTGAGCCCGTGCCCGAAATGTGGCGACCCACGTATCCCGCATCGGGTGTGCCCGACGTGCGGCACGTACGCCGGCGAGCAGGTCCTCGAGGTCGAGGAGATTTAGTGATGGCGGATCACTAGGGGGCGCTGACGGTGCGGATCGCGCTGGACGCCATGGGCACGGACCGCCACCCAGCAGTCGAGGTAGAGGGTGCGGTCCAGGCGTTGCGCGATCTCGACGACGACGTCGGCGTGGTGCTGGTCGGTGACGCCGAGCGTATCCGTGCCGAGCTGGCGCGCTGGCCCGATGCGCCGCGCGACAGGATCGAGATCGTGCACGCCACGGAGACCGTGCACCCGGAGGAGGGCGTGGCGGCCACGGTCGTGCGGCGCAAGCCCGACTCGTCGATCGTGGTCGGGCTGACGCTGCAACGCGAGGGGAAGGCGGACGCGTTCGTGAGCGCGGGATCGACCGGCGCGGTCATGGCGGCGTCGCTGTTCCTGCTGCGCGCGCTGCCCGGCGTTGACCGGCCGGCGGTCGCGACCGTTTTGCCCACCTCCGTGCAACCCAGCCTGCTGATCGACGCCGGCGCGAACGTGGATTGCCGGCCCACACACTTGCTGCAGTTCGCACGGCTCGGTGCGATCTATGTCGAAGACGTGTGGCGGCGGCCGCGCCCGCGCGTGGGCTTGCTGAACATCGGTGAAGAGCCCGTGAAGGGCAACGAGCTGACCATCGAGGCGTACGGCCTGCTCCAGGCCAGTGGCCTCAACTTCATCGGCAACGTCGAAGGTCGGGATATCATCAAGGCGGAGTGCGACGTCTTGGTGACGGACGGCTTCGTCGGGAACGTGTTGTTGAAGTTTTACGAATCCGTGACCGGCTTCATGCACGCGATCCTGCGTGCCGAGCTGGAGACATCGTCGGCGAGCCTGGACCTCGACCGCGTCTTTCGGGTTTTCGACTACACCGAGTATGGCGGTGCGCCCCTGCTCGGCGTTAACGGCATCAGCATCGTGTGTCACGGCGGTTCTCCGCCGCGCGCGATCCGCAACGCGATCCGCGTGGCGCGGCAGGCCGTGGCCACGAAGATGCTCGGCCACATTCGCCGCGACGTCGCGGGCGCTGACGATGATGATGTCGGCGAGGAAGCGCTGGCGGCGCGGGAAGCAGGCTGGTCTCGAGACAAGACGAGTCCGGAGGACATGTGAAGGCTCCAAAGCCGATCCTAGAGATAGTCTCGACCGGGCGCTTCCTGCCGGACTGCGTGCTGACGAACGCGGACCTCGAGCGGATGGTCGACACGACCGACGAGTGGATTGTCGAGCGTACGGGGATTCGAGAGCGGCGGATCGCGCCGAAAGAGATGGGCGCGGCGGAAATGGGTGCCGCGTCGTCACAGATTGCGATGGAGCGGGCCGGCGTACATCCCGGCGAGCTCGATCTGGTCATTGTGGCGACGGCGACGCCGGATCGGCTGCTGCCGGCGACTGCTTGCGATCTCCAGGCACTGCTCGGCGCGACGAACGCGGCGGCGTTCGACGTCGCGGCCGCATGTTGCGGGTTCATTTACGCGCTGACCGTGGCGGAGGGATACTTCGCCGCGGACCGCGCGGAGATCGCGCTCGTCGTCTCCGCCGAGAAGATGAGCGGGATCGTCGATTGGGGTGACCGCAAGACGTGCGTCCTGTTCGGCGACGGCGCCGGCTCGGCGATAGTGCGCCGCAGCACGAACGGCCGCGGCATGATCTCGAGCTTCCTGCGTTCGGACGGTACGCTCGCGGAGCTGTTGTGGCGGCCGGCGGGCGGTGTGAAGGTGCCGATCGACATCGCGGTGCTCGATGAGAAGAGCCACTTTGTCAAAATGGCGGGACGCGAGGTGTTCAAGGCCGCGGTCCGCTCGATGGCGGAGGCCGCGAACCAGGCGCTCGTCCGCGCCGGTCTCACCGCGGATGACGTCGACCTGCTGATCCCGCATCAGGCGAACCTGCGCATCATCGAGGCGACGGCGCGTTACGCAGGCATCCCGATGGAGAAGGTGTACGTCAACGTCGATCGGTACGGCAACATGAGCTCGGCCACGATTCCGATCGCGCTCGATGAGGCCGTCGAGGAAGGCCGGTTGAACCCAGGATCGAACGTTCTGATGGTCGCGTTCGGCGCGGGGTTCACGTGGGCGTCTTCGGTCGTGCGGTGGTAGCCTTCCTGTTTCCGGGTCAAGGATCGCAATTCGTCGGCATGGGTCGTGACCTCACGGCCGCCTCGGCCGCGGCGCGCGCGGTCTTCGCGGAAGCCGACGACGTACTCGGCACGTCGCTGTCGACGTTGTGCTTCGACGGCCCCGAATCCGATCTCACGCGAACGAGCAATGCCCAGCCCGCGATCTTGGCGCACAGCGTTGCGGCCCTGCGCGCGTTGGGCGAGCACGCGGGCGAGCCTCAGCTCGCGGCAGGGCACTCGCTCGGCGAGTTCACGGCGTACGTCGCCGCGGGCGCGCTCCCGTTCGCCGATGCGCTGCGCGTGGTCCGGCGGCGTGGCGAGCTGATGGAGGCGGCTGGCCGCGCGCGGCCCGGGACGATGGCCGCGCTGATCGGCCTCGACGAGCCCGCGGTCGATACCGTCTGTCGCCGTGCGTCAGAGGCCGGCGGCGAATGCGTCCCGGCGAACTACAACGCCCCGGGCCAGATCGTGATCAGCGGCGATGTCGCGGCGATCGATCGCGCCATTGCGTTCGCGCGCGAAGAAGGCGCGCGCCGGGCGATTCGACTCAACGTCTCGGGCGCGTTCCACTCGCCGCTGATGCGCGACGCGCAGCCGGGCCTCGCCGCGGCGCTCGACGCCGTGACGTTCGGCGAGCCCGAGTTTCCCGTGGTGTCGAACGTCACGGCAGAGCCGATACGCGACGCGGCGGCCGCTCGCCGTCTCCTGGTCGATCAGCTGACCGTGCCCGTCCGCTGGAGTGCGTGCATCGAGACGATGGTCCGCGCGGGCACACGCCAGTTTCTCGAGATCGGCCCCGGCTCCGTGCTCGCCGGTCTGCTGAAGCGGATCGCGCGGGACCGTGAGGTCCGCACGATAGGCACCGCGGTCGAGGTCGAGAACGCCAAGTCCAGTCACGAGTCACGAGTCACGAGTCACGAGTTTGGGGGTTAGTGAGTGACTCGCGACTCGCGACTCGCGACTCGGAACTCGCAATGAGTGCGCCCGAACTTGCCGGCCAGACGGCCGTGGTGACGGGCGGCAACCGCGGCATCGGCAGCGGCATCGCCCGCAT
>JBOHRM010000038.1:0-2383 GCA_050732715.1 Longimicrobiales bacterium | reverse complement strand
CGCAGCCACCCCCTCACCCTGGCCCTCTCCCCCCGTCGGGGGAGAGGGGACCTTAAGAGAGCTACTCGTAGCGCAGCGACTCGACGGGGTCGAGGTTCGCGGCGCGCCGGGCGGGCAGGATGCCGGCGATCAGTCCAATCGAGGTGAGGATGCCGGCCGTCAGCATGGCGATCGGCCACGACAGTTTCGGGTTCGCGAGGAACTCCATCGCCTCGTTGCCGGGGGGCATGCCGTCAACGATGAGCACGATCGCGGCCCCGACGGCGAGACCGAAGAGCCCGCCCGTCAGTGAGATCGTGAGCGCCTCGAAGATGAACTGGCTCATGATGTGCCGCTTGCGTGCGCCCAGCGCGAGCTTCACGCCGATTTCCTGGGTCCGCTCGTGCACGACCACATACATGATGTTCGCGACGCCGACGCCGGCGACGAACAGCGTCATGGCGCCGATCACGCCGAGGAAGATCTGGATGCCGAAGAAGATTCTCCAGGACACGCGTTCCTGCTCGACCATGTCCCACATCGGCAGGGCGCGCTCGTCCTCGGGGTCGAAGCGGTAGCGTCGCCCGAGGGCCTCGTAGATGTCGGCCTTCGTCGCCTCGGCCCGTGCCAAGTCGCGCGGCCGCACGATGATGCTGTTGACGAAGCGATTGCCGTAGATCGTCCGGAACGTGGCGGCCGCCACCACGGCGCGGTGCGAGTCCGGTCCGTAGTTCATCGACGTCTGCGTCTTCGACTGCATGACGCCCACGACGGTGAACGGCAGTCCGTCGACGGTGATGGTTTGGCCGATGCCCGATTCGCCGTGGAACAGGCGTTGCGCGAGCGTGTCACCCAGGAAGATCGAGCGGCGGCGCAGCTCGACGTCTCTCTCGTTCAGGAACCGGCCGCCCTCGACCGGATACATCCGTCGCATCTCCTCGAATTCGGGTGAGACGCCCTCGAGCAACTCGACCACCCGCTCGTCGCCGTGGCGGTAGGTCACGCCCCAACGCACATACGAGACGCTGGCCATGTCGATGCCGGGGACGGTGCGCAGCAGGAAGTCGCGATCCTCCTCGCTCAACCGTATCTGCCGGCCTTGTGGCAAGCCCTCGTACGGCAGGTTCGTCCGGCCGGGATAGATGATGAAGATGCGCTCGCCGGCATTCAGCATGCCGGTCATCATCGTTCGTTTCAGCCCCTCACCGAACGCGAGCAGTAGGACCACGGCGATCGTGCCCCAGGCGATCGCCGAGAACGTGAGGAACGCACGCAGCTTCTGCGTCCTCAGGTCACCGATGAAGTCGAGCAGCAGGATCTTCCACATGGGCTCACTTCGTTCGCGTTCCGCGTTCCGAGTTCCGAGTTCCGAGTTTCCACCCCCGCCCCGGGTTCGGGGCAGCGGAACTCCAACGCCACCCGCAACCGGGAACCCGAGACCCGGAACCCGGAACCCGGAACCCGTCAGTAGCGCAAGCACTCGACGGGATCCAGGCTTGCGGCTTTGCGCGCGGGGAAGAGGCCGGCGAGCAGGGCGATCGCGGTGAGCAGCCCGAGCGTCGCGAACATGACCATCGGCGAGATCGTGGGCGTACCGACGAACTCGTCGATCGGCAGCATCCCGCCGAGCCAGGTCACGAGCAGGGACATGCCGATGCCGAGCAGCGCGCCGGTCCCGACGATCAGGAACGTCTCCGCGATGAACTGAATCATGATGTCGCGCCGCCGCGCGCCGATCGAGCGGCGGATGCCGATCTCGCGCGTGCGCTCCTTCACCACCACGTACATGATGTTGGCGACGCCGATGCCGCCCACCGCGAGCGTGAAGCTGCCGACTATGCCCAGGAAGCCGTTGAACGCGAGGAACAGATACTTGAAGAACTTCTGCATCTCGTTCGTGTCCCAGATCGGGATCGAGCTGTGATCCTCCGGGTCGAATCGATATTTGCGCGAGAGGATGCGGTAGATCTCAGTCTGCACGGCAGGCGCGAGCTCGGGGTCCGCCGGCTGGAGCACGAGATTGTTCACATACGTCGCGCCAAATAGCGCCACGTACGTTGTGGCGGGGATGAAGACCCGATCCTGGTCACGGGTGGAGTAAGACGAGTTCTGCGTCTTGTGTCGCATCACCCCAATGACGCGGAACGGGACGGCGCCGACGTACACCAACTGACCGATCGCTTCCTCGTCCTGGCCAAATAGCTGGTCCCTGATACCGTCGCCGAGCATGACGACGCGCCGGCGCTGCGTCATATCGAGCTTGTTCAGGAATCTGCCGCCGGGCTCGGGAATGATATTCCGCATCTCGGCGTAAACCGGGTCGACGCCCGTGACGTACGGCGTGGCGAACTCCGTGCCTCGCCGAGTGGTTACGTTCCGGCCGTTCTCAGGGCTGACGCGAAGC
>JBOHRM010000037.1:0-5212 GCA_050732715.1 Longimicrobiales bacterium | reverse complement strand
GACCCGTTCTGGACCCTCCCACCCAGCGACTGGACCTCGAAGCGAATATGGGCGGGCGAGAACCTGCCCGCCGATGCCGCTCTCAGATTGCCGGCACCGTAATCACCGGCGCGGCTGGGCCTGGCTCAGTGCGTTGGACTCCCACCAGAGTGCGGCCCGTCCCAACGCCGACGCCCACGATCCGCGTACGGGCCATTGCTTCTGACCCATATCGGCCAGGTCCGGCGCCCCCATGCACGCACAACCATCGGCCCGCCATCGGTGCGACGCACAACTCCCCACTCGGCGCTGCCGAGACCGCGATATGTGATTTGGTATTCGCATGCGATGCATCATCCCAATTCGCGGCAACGACACAGCCGAGATGGGAGTTGCGAACGGAGGAGAGTTACATGCGGAGGACGCTGCGCGGCAGTGGAGCGTCGCCGGTGCTCGCCAGCTACCGAGTGCCGGGGCAGCAGCAGCGGCATGCCAGGGCGGCGGCTGCGGAATCCCGGATGCGTCAGCGGCGCGGATTAGCCCGCACGGCAACAGAGCGGCCAGCAGCCCGGCGCCACCTTGTGAATCGGAGGAGCGCCCGGACGCACCGGCCGGCTGACCGAGGACCTTGGTACTCGATTTCAGAAGTACGGTGACGTATTTCGTAGCGAGAGGAATCATGAGGAGGCCAGGAAGCCACGAGGTCGGGTGACCTTTCCTGGATTCCTGGGTTCCTCAGATGAGCCTGTCCATACGTCGCCGAACTCACGAAACGGAGTACTTAGTGGTAGTCGCCGGCGTGCAGGCGCGCGACTCGAACGGTCACGGCGTCTTGGATCGGACGGCGAGAGCGGCTGCGATGCGAGCGACTACGGCCTCCGGCCGAGCGACGAGCTTGTGCCAGGTGATCCGCGTGACCGCATAGCCTTTCGCGACCAGCGCGCTATCCCGATCCCGGTCACGTTCGAACGCCACGGCGCCAGAGTGATGCTTGAACCCATCGACCTCGACGATCACGCCCTGAGCCGACCACAGGAAATCGACTTCGATGCGGCCGAGCCGGGCGTTCGTCTTCGGCTCGGGCAGCTCGGCGGCCAGCAGCAGTCTCACCAATCTGCGTTCCGCTTCTGAGCGCGTCAGGCCTTGACCGCGGCTCCGATCGACGAGTAGACGAAACGCCTTGGCGCCGCGCCGACCGCCGCAGCGTTTGAGCTGGTCGGCCAAATCACGATCGCGGACGAGACCGCGCCCTTGGGCCGCCGCGAATGCACACTCGAAGTCGTCCAACGGGAGAACGGCAGCCAGGTCCAACAGCGTTCGCGCCGGCGCCGTAACCGCGAGGCCATGGACACGCCTTACGTCCCGCGGGTCCAAACGGCGGACATGATGAACCCGTATGCCTGGTCTATGGCGGGGATCACATCCGACTATTACGGTCACTTCAACCCCACCGCTCGCGTCAGCGATGCCCAGGTCCCAGAGCCGCGCCGCGCTGCGATGACTGATGACGCTCCCGGGACCGCACGCCAGCAATGCCGCCGTTTCTGCGGCGCCTTCCGGCGCGACAGGATGACCGACGAGGTAGATGCCGCGGTGCAGCCTGTGCAGCCGCCCCAACCGCAGGCGGCGGCTGATCGCGCCGCGGCCGAAACCTGCATTTCGCAGTTGCCGCGCACTCACGACGCCGCACTGTCGCGCAGCGAGCTCCGCGATCGCCTGCTCTCTTTCGTTCATACCTCCCATCACAATCACCGCGGTTGCCGCCAAGCGGGACTTGACATCGCATGCGAGTAGCACCCGCATCTCGCGATAGCCGGCACCCCGGGCTCGGTGATTCGTTCGCAATGACCACGGTGGCGGGCGGATTGTTAGGGGTGGATTGGGGGCACGACAATGGCACTATGGGACAGGGCGCCCCTCGCTGTCGGTCGGCGACCCGAGCGATCGCGGGCTCCCTTCCGCGCACAACTCCCATCTCGACGCCCGCGGTTGCGGCCGTTTGGGACTTTACATCGCCTACGAACACCAACTCGCATATCGGGATGGCGGTAGCGACGAGTTGGGGATTTGCGCCGCAATGCAACGGCGCCCGGATGGCTATGGGCGGACTCGGGTCGGGGACCACGCGGCTACGGCAGAAACAATGGATCGGAGCGGCCCGGGCGCGCGCCTGCATTGCGCAGCGCTCGCATGCGGGTCCGGCCCCGATAGGCGGCGCCCCGACGGTCGACGTCATTTCACCCCTGCCTGGCGTCGGCATCACGAACCGACACTACTCACCTTCCCCGACCGCGGCATCGCGGCCCGACCCCACTTCACAGCTCCGTGGCCCCTCCATCCGGACCCTACTTTACACTCTTCCCAGCCGCTGCACCGTGGCCCTGCCCTGCTTCACGCTCCGCAGGCGCTGCGACACGGTCTGACCCCACTTCATCACCGCAGCGCCTGCATCATTGCCCGACCAACTTTACACGCTCCGCAGCCGCTCCATCACAGCCCGGCCCTACTTCACACGCACCGCCGCCGCTGCCCTAACTTCTCCAGGCCGCAGCCGCTGCCCAGCCCGCCCTATTTCAGACGCTCCGCAGGCGTTTGTATCACCGGGCAGAACGGCTACTTCACCCTCCGCCGCCGTTGCATCACGGGGATTTCGCTGGCGTAGACCTGTTTGATGCCGTCGCCGAGCGCGGATTCGACGGAGCGGACGTAGTGCGCGAGGCGCGCGAAGCCCTGGGGCTCGATCGACGCCGCCTGGTCGCTGCCCCACATCGCGCGGTCGAGCGTAATGTGGCGCTCGACGTAGCACGCGCCCATGGCGACGGCGGCGACGGTTGTCGGCAGCCCGACCTCATGGCCGGAGTAGCCGATCGGGTGACCGGGGAACTCGCGGCGCAGCGTGTGAATCATGCGCAGGTTCAGCTCGGTCGGCTGACACGGGTACGCGCTCGTCGAGTGCAGGATGACGAGCTCGGGCGTGTCGAGGAAATCGACGGCCGCGTGGATCTGTTCGAGGTTCGACATGCCGGTCGAGAGGATGAGCGGCCGGCCGGTGGCGCGGAGCCGGCGCAGCAGCGCGAAGTCCGTGACCGCGGCGGATTGGATCTTGTAGCACGGCGGGTCGTACGCCTCGATAAAGTCGACGGAGGGCTCGTCCCAGCACGACGCGAACCAGGCGATCTCGAGCGAGCGGCAGAACCGGTCGATCTCGTCGTACTCGGCGCGGCCGAGCTCGACCCGGCGGCGATAGTCGAGGTAGCTGAGGTCGCCCCACGGCGTCTGGCGCAGGCGCCCGCGCTGGTCGGCGGGCACGCACAGCGCGGGCGTGCGTTTCTGGAGCTTGACGGCGTCGCACCCGGCGCGCGCGGCATCCTCGATCAGACGTTTTGCGATCCCGATGTCACCGTTGTGGTTGATGCCGATCTCGGCGACGGGGTACGCGCGGTGTCCGTCGCCGACCCGTCGGTCGCCGATGGTGACGGCGCGTGCGATCGCGAGCGTGCTCATACTGAACGTTGCCTCCGGTCGAAGGTGCGGCTTCCGAGTGTCGCGCCAAGCTCGGCGGGCGAGACGATGTCGAGCCCTCCGTGCTCGAGCAGCCATTCCGCCTGGCGCCACTGTTCTTCCGTATCGATGTCGATGGCATAGCGTGGACCGACCACGAGCCCGGCGACGGCTGCGCCGGTCATCGATCCGCGTTCGGTCAGGGTCTGCCGTGGGATCACGTCGATGTGGCCGGTCTGCCAGTACACGTCGGGCAGCGCCTGACGCGGCATGTTCCACGGCTCGCGGCTTGCGCCGCTCGGGTTCCGAGTTTCGGGTTCCGAGTTCCGGGTTCCGCCCTCCGCCCCCCGGCTTGCTCCGCGGGGGTTCCGAGCCTCGGGTCCGGATCGCCCTCGGCTCGCCGTGGCTCCGTCCACATTCGTCGGCCGCGGCGGCGTCGGTTCGGCGTCCGGGGCAGGGTTGGGATGGGAACCCGCAACCCGCAACCCGGAACTCGGAACCCGGAACCGGAGCGCGCAGCGCGAGCGAATCCGCAGCCCGCAATCCGTGACCCGGCAACATCAGTGGGTCGAGCCGGCCGTCGGGCGCGAACATCCACATCTTGAACGGGTTCTGGCCGGCCAACGTCACGGCGCGCAGCGAGTCCGCGGCCGGATCCGCGAGCAGCCGGCGTACGGCGTCGTCGACCAGGCCGCGTGGCCGCAGCGGCGACGTGGGCCGGAGCTGGACAACGAGCCAAGGTCGATACGCCTCGTTGCGCTCGAGCCATGAGAGCGCGTGCAGGAACACGGGCAGGTCGGGCGTGTCATCGGCGGCGAGGACGGGCGGGCGGCGGAACGGGCACTCGGCGCCGTACTCGAGCGCGGCCGCGCGAATCGACGGGTCGTCCGTGCTGACCACCACGCGCGCGATGGAGCGCGCCGCTCGCGCGGCCGCGATGCTCCACGCGATCAAGGGGTGCCCGCCGAACGCGCGCACGTTCTTCCCGGGGATCGACTTCGATCCGGCGCGCGCGGGGATCAGCGCGAGCACGCCGGCACCCGTCACCACGCGGTCCAGCCGCCGTCGACCACCAGCGACGTACCCGTCATGTAGGAGGACGCGTCGGACAACAGGAACAGCAGCGCGCTCGTGTATTCGTCGCGGCACGCCATGCGCCGGAGCGGCGTGCGCTGCGCGTAGCGTCGTGTGAAGTCCGGGTCGTGGCCGTTGGCGACGCCGCCCAGCGTAAGCGCGTTCACGCGCAGCCGCTTGCCCGCGTAATGCACGGCGAGGTAGCGGGTCAGACCGAGGAGCGCGCTCTTCGTGACCGAATAGACGACCGGTTTGTAGCGCGGCGGCGCGCCGTTGCCAGCGTGATAGAGCCGCTGGTCCGGGCCGACAACGCCGTAGATCGAGCCGATGTTGACGATCGCCGACCCGCCGCGTCCCGGGTGGCCCGCTGCGCTCGTGACCAGCGGGGCGCGAACGCCTGCGCGCACAGGAAGCTCCCCGTGAGGTTGACTGCCAGCGCACCGTTCCACTCGTCGAGCGGGAACGCCTCGAAGCCGAGCTCGTGCTCGCCGGCGCGCACGGCGTCGAATTTCGGGTCGAGCGCGGCGTTGTTGACCAGGCCGTCGACGCGGCCGAACCGGGCGAGCGTCTCACGCAGCAGCCGGCTCACGGAGTCCGCATCGGCGACGTCGACGCGGACCGGCACTGCGCGCGCACCGGGCGCCGCGGCCGCCACCCG
>JBOHRM010000036.1:0-9369 GCA_050732715.1 Longimicrobiales bacterium | reverse complement strand
ATTCTGGACCTTGATGAGTCGCGCGAGGACCGCAAGATCGATCGTTTTCCCGCCGACTTCAAAGCTCGCGGCGGCGCCGAGGCCGAGGTGAAGTGGATCGGAGGCCCCACCATTGTTCCAGGCGAATCCGATTCCGATATCAGCGCCCAGATTCACGGGCTCCCACGTGAGACCCTGAAGTGGGAACGCGGGTGCTGCCCCGGTGGGCCCCTCATGGATGAGCGACTGTAGCAGGTCGTGGAGCCGCTTACGCTCCGCGGGAATCGCCGCCAGTGATTTGTCGAGGGGATCGCCAATCCATGCGAACTGAACTTCGCCTTTCCCATCGAGGAAAGCGACGAGCTTACCGAAGGCGAGGAGGGCTTCGCTCGGGTTCGGCATCAGGCACCTTCTCCCGCTTGGATGTCGACGTGGAGCTGATTCCCGGAGCAGGAGAAGCCGAGCAGGGAGAGAGGAAGCCCACGATGCCGACTCTCAGCCAGGTGTAGCGAGCCTTCCACGATGTCGAGAACGCCGTCCCACACGGCGCGCTGCAGATCTTCCCCCCAAAGCTGAACGAGTTGTGCCCCTTCCCGGCTGTCGGTATGGATGGTGGCGCCCGCCCGTTTGCCGTCGCTGTCGCCATCCGAGCCGAGATAGAAGACAAACTGGAGCAGCCGGCGTCCCGTCGGCTCGGTTTCGACGAGCAGGTTTGCGAGTAACCACCCGATTCTGATGCTCACACGAAGGGACGTGAGATGAAGAAGGACGCTGCGCCCGTGTCGTTCCCAAAGCAGGAGACGCGAGTTTACGGGGGCTTCGGCGCGGAGACGGAGCGCTATGCGGTCGACGATTTCTGCCGAATCCGTCGACCAACGGGCTAACGGCATCAGGGATTCCCCAGGAGAAGTGGATCCTGGTTGCCGGGGCCGGTCGGGTCATCGTCGCCGCACGCGGTGATGATCAGGACCGTGGCCAGCATCGCATAGCGAATCTTTCCGGAACCACGCGTGAGTGCTCCCATTTTGTGCATCCTCGTAGGTGTAGGTTCTCGCCGGGCGCTCCGGCCGGCCGGCCCCTTTTCCGACCGAATCGCGTTTAAGAGAACGGAAACTCCGCTCTTCCCTGTAATGCGGGAAACCGCCGACGAAGTGGCCACTCCGGTCCGCGTTCCGAGTAATGGAACTTGCTGCCGCGCAGGGCGGACACGTATACTGAGCTCCTACTGAGCTCCGGCACGCGGTGCGGGCAGTCGCATCCGGAGGAGAAACCGTTTGACATCCTCTTCTCGCCGAGAAGTCACCCGCCTGCTCAGCCACGCGAGCGATGGCGACCGTGAAGCGCTCGACCAGCTGATCCCCCTCGTGTATGCCGAGCTCCGTCGCATCGCGAAGCGGCAGCTCGGTCGGGAGCGCCCCGGGCACACGCTCGATTCGGCCGCGTTGGTCCATGAGGCGTATCTCAAGCTCGTGGATCAGGAGGGCGTCGAGTGGCAGAACCGCGCTCACTTTTTCGCGATCGCCGCGCGGTCGATGCGTACCATCCTTATCGACCATGCCCGCGCCCGCAGCACGGCGAAGCGGGGAGGCGGGATCTCCGTTCTTCCTCTGGCGCAGGTCGCGGGTGTCGCTTCCGAGGAGCAAGACGAGCAACTGATTGCGCTGGACGAGACGCTGACGCGGCTCGCCGCGATCAGCCTCGAGGCCAGTCAGACCGTCGAGCTGCGCTACTTCGGCGGGCTCACGCTCGAGGAGGTCGCCGTGGTCCTGGACCTTTCGCTTCGCACGGTGCGCCGCCGCTGGGCCTTTGCCAAAGCCTGGTTGCAGCGCGAGCTCCGAGAGGCTTGCTGAATCATGGACGAGAATGGACGCGCCCGACGGGCGGAAGCCCTGTTCGGGGCGGCCATGGAGCTCGACGCCGAACGGCGCAGCGCGTTCCTCGACGAAGCCTGTCGCGATGACGCCGAGCTACGCCGGGAGGTCGACGCTCTGTTGCAGCATCTCGACGTAGCGCAGACGGACCGTCTCTTCGGTTCGTTCGGCGGATTCGCCGCTTCCTCCCTCCTGGGCCGGCAGGTTGGATCGTACCGAATTCTCCGCCAGATCGGCGAGGGCGGAATGGGCACGGTCTACCTGGTCGAGCGGGAGGATGTCGGCAAGCGGGGTGCACTGAAGCTGGTCCGCGATGGCCGCCTCGCATCGCCCGCCCAACTGCAGCGTTTCCTACTCGAACGACGCGTTCTCGCGCGGTTGGAACATCCCAACATCGCCCGCCTGTTGGACGCGGGACTTACGGAGGACAGACTCCCCTACCTGGTGATGGAGTATGTCGAGGGCAGGCCCATCACCGAATCCTGCGACAAGCATCGTCTGACCGTAGACGAACGCCTGCACCTCTTCCAGCAGGTGTGTCTCGCCGTGCAGCACGCGCACCAAAATCTGGTCGTGCACCGGGACCTCAAGCCGTCGAACATCCTGGTGATGCAGTCTGCCGCCCCGAATGAATCAGGCGATGTGAAGCTCCTGGACTTCGGCATCGCCAAGCTGCTCGGCGAGAACGGGACCCAGGAACCGGGGCTGACGCGTCGGGGCGCCCCCATACTGACGCCGGAGTATGCTTCTCCGGAGCAGGTTCGCAGTGAGCCGATCACGACCGCGAGCGACGTCTACTCGCTGGGCATGGTCCTGTACGAGCTCTTGAGCGGCCACCGGCCGTATCACGTACAGGGTCGCACCGCGGCAGAGGTCGAACGGGTGGTGTGCGACACCGAGCCCGAGCGGCCGTCGCAGGCAGTGCTGCGGACGGAAGACGTCGTACACACCGACGGAACCACGGAACGGATTACGCCGGAAGCGGTGAGCCGCGCGCGCGGAACGCCACCCGACCGCCTGCGGCGCCGGCTCGCCGGCGATCTCGACACGATCGTGCTCAAGGCGCTGCGAAAGGAGCCAAACAAACGCTACGCCTCCGTCCAGCACCTGCGGGATGACGTTCGCCGTTACCTCGAGAGGCGGCCGGTCAGCGCCAGGCCGGCTACCCAGTGGTACCGGACGGCGAGGTTCGTGCGGCGGCACGCCAGAGGCGTCGCCGCGGCCGCGGCCATGCTGGTATTGGCTGCCTCGATCATCGGCGTGTACACCGTCCGCCTCGCCGGCGAGCGGGACCGCGCGAGGCTCGCGGCCGAGCGGGCGCAGCAGGTGTCGGGATTCCTGGTCGGGCTGTTCGAGGCGTCCGATCCGTACGGACGCCAGGACGCCGCCGAGCCGGCGGCCCGCGAGCTGCTCGACCGCGGCGCTGAGCGCATCGAGCGCGAGCTGGCGGCGCAGCCCGAGGTGCAGGAGGAGTTGATGACTGCCGTCGGCCGCGCCTACCTCATGCTCGGCAGGTACGATCGGGCTCGGGAGCTGGTCGATGGGGCGCTCGAGCGGCGCCTGGCGCGCACCGATACGCCGGACGGCGATCTGGCCGACAGCTTCGAGGCCAGCGCATGGCTCGACAACTCGGTCGGCGAGCTCGAGGCGGCTGAGGGCAAGGCCCTCCGCGCCCTCGAGCTGCGCCTGCGAACAGGTGGTGGGGATGACCTTGCGGTCGCCGGCGCTCAACAGATTCTGGGCTGGATCTATGTGAACTCCTTTAAGCTTCAGCAGGCTCGGGAGTCGCTGTCGCAGTCGCTGGAGATCCGCCTCCGCCTAGCGCCTCCCGGTGACGTCCGGATCGGCCACACCTATCTCAACCTGGCGCACCTGGAGCGTTGGAGCGGCAACCTCGACGCTGCGGTCGACCATTTCGAGCGGGCGCTCGAGACCTACGAAGGCGCGCTGTCACCTGACCACGTGCTCGTGGCTGCGGTCCTCAGCGGCCTCGGCGAGGTTCAGCGCATACGCGGGGAGCACGGCCAGGCCGAGGCCTCGCTCTTGCGCAGCCTCGAGCTGTACGAGCTAAGGCTCGGGCCGAACCACGGGAATCTCGCGATACCACTTACGAGCCTGGCGCGCCTCTTCCAAGAGATGGAGCGCTATGCCGAAGCGGTGCCGCTCTTCGAGCGCGCCATCGCGGTTCAGGAAGGCGCCCCGGGCAGCGAGCGCGCGCAGATAGCGCAAGTCATCCGCCACCTCGGAGAGCTGTACCGCACTCTGAATCGACCCGAGCGAGCGATTGCGCTACACCAACGAGAGATCGAGATCTACCGGGCGGTTCGCGGCGAGCGCGACCCAGGGGCCGTCTACGCGAAAGTGCTTCTGGGCTCCGCGCTTACCGAGAAGGGCGACCTCGAGGCGGCGGACGCGATTCTGCGCCCCGCGGTGGAGATGGCTCGGGAGATCCTTCCGGAACAGCATCCTCCTCTTGCCGACGCCCTGATCGCGCTGGGCACGCTGCTAGTTGAACGGGGGGAAGCCGGCGCTGCGGAGCCGCCGCTACGGGAAGGCCTGGAGCTGCGCCGCAGGGGCCTGCCCAACAGTCACGTCCGCATCGCCCACGCCGAGAGCGCCCTCGGCGCCTGCCTGGCCGCCCAGGGCCGCTACGACGAGGCCGAGCGGCTCCTGCTCGCAAGCCTCGAGGCCCTGCACGAGCACGGCAGGCAGGGCGGCCGCGCGACCTTGCGGCGGCTGGTGCGCCTCTACGAGAGCTGGGGCCGCGCCGACCGGGCAGCCGGGCATCGGGCTGCGCTGGCGGCAATCGACGCCGAGGCCGAGGCCGCTCTCGGCGAGTCTCCGGGAAAGGTCCGCTCGGAATCAACCAGCACGAGCTGAGCGTCGTGTCGAGCGGGACGCCGCCCTCGAGCTCGGTTTCCGTGCATTTCGCGCGCGTTCCGATTCGAGTTCGATCGGCTCCGTCGGGTAGACGCGCTCGAGCACGCGCTCGATGCGGGCCTTGAGGTCGCGGTGCACGGCGTTGATCGAGCGGTTCGCGCTGACGGTCTCGAAGCGGAACTGCTCCTGTAGCTTGCGGAACTCGGCGCGCATGCGCCGCTGATACTTCACGAAGCTGCCGAACCAGTCGCGCGAGAGGCCGAGGTCCATGCCGGACTCCCAGTAGTCGAGCCCGCCGCGCGCGGTCAGCGTACGGTCCACGAGCGTGCGCGCCGATATCTGGAAGTAGAACACGGCGTCGGGGACGATCGCCATCGAGTAGAGCGACCGCAGCCACTCGGTGTCTGCGCCGCGCACGGTGTCGCGCGCGATCGGCGTGTAGATGTAGCGGTCGGCGAGGACGACGGATCCGGCGCGCAGTGCCGGCACGATCCGCGTCTCGAGCTGGTCGTAGAAGTCCGTGGCATAGAAGAGCGACATGGTGCGCGGGCTCAGGATGTTGCCGCTCTTCGCCTGCTCGAGCTCCTTGCCGGCCAGCCGTGACCGTTTCAGCCCGACCTGCTCGACGGGGTAGCCTTTTTGCTCGAGCCACTGCGCGAGCAGCGAGATCTGCGTCGACCTTCCGGACGAGTCCGGGCCCTCGATGACGATGAGCGCGCCGGTCAGCTTGGAGACGTCGAGACCGGGCGGCGGCGAGCCGAAGCAATGTTTCATGCGGGCCTCGGCACGCGGGTGCGGTAGTCGGTGAGGCTGATGCCGCGCGCGATGATCCGGCGGACGATCTGCTGTTGCTCGTGCACGTTGCGTGTCGCGTCGATGGTCACGAAGCCGAACTCGTTCGCGAGCTGGTCATAGTGCTCCATGACCTTGCCCTGGAACAGTCGGAAGCTCTCGTAGAGGTCGTTCGAGAGGCCGAGGTCCATGCCGGCCTCGAAGTACTTGAGGCGCGGCCGGCCCTCGAGGATGCGGCCGAGCGCGGTCTCGAGCGGCAGCTTGAAATAGAGCGTGAAGTCGGGCACGCGCGCGAAGCCGTAGAGCTCGCGCAGCCATGCGGGGTCGCAGCCGCGCACGCCGTCGCGGGCGAACGAGGTGAAGATGTACCGGTCGCACAGCACGATATGCCCGCCGGTGAGCATCGGCAGGATCTGGCGTTCGTAGCGATCGGCGAAGTCGGTCGCGTGGATGAGGCTGAACGTGGTGGGCGTGAGCAGCAGCTGCTTCTTGCCACGCTTCGTCGCGCCGCGGACGAGGCTGCTCGAGTTCCACTCGGAGAAGAACACACGCAGCTGGAGCCCGTAGAGCCACTGGTGCAGCAGGTGGATCTGCGTGGACTTGCCGGAGCCGTCGAGTCCCTCGACCGCGATGAGGACGCCCGCCTTCGGGGTTTCGAGTGGGCTCGCCGCCCGTTCATAACCATCCTCTTCGCCGACCTCGGTCGTGGGTTGGCTCCTCGAGGATCGTGCTGCGTTCTCCGTCATGAAGCCTTGCCATCACCAGGGAATCGAATCTTCAGGCCAAACGTCTTCTCGAAGAGGCCCACCTTGCGCTGGACCGCCCATCGTTCGAGCAGCAGGTCTCCCGAGCTGCGCAGTGCGAGCCGGATCTCTCCGTTCTCGCGCGTCAACGCGACCGCGGTCACCGCCTGACGGTGCTCGCGATCGAGCGCGTCGGCGAGCCGCAGTAGCGCGGCGAGGCGCGTGACGCGCTGCCGCTCGGCCGCGGTGAGTTGCATGAACGGCTCGTGATGCTGGGCCGGCTCACCCTTGCGGTGATAGCGGGCCACGTTCGCGACCATCAGGATCTCGTTCGGCGTGAAGCCGGGGAGCTCGGACTGTGCGATGATGTACAGCGAGTGTTTGTGGTGGCGCTTGTAGGCGATGAACACGCCGATATCGTGGAGCAGCGCGGCTGTGAGGAGCACGCGGCGGTCGGCGCGGTCGAGCTCGTGCACGTCCGTGAGCTGGTCGAAGATCGAGGCCGCGAGCGCGGCGACGTGGCGGCCGTGCGCGAGGTCGATGCGATAGCGCCGGCCGAGCGCGAGCGAGCCCGCGTACGCCACCCGGTCCTGCCGTTCGCCGTGCGGGCCGTGGTGGATCACATCGTCGACAAGATCGAGAACGACGCCGTCCTTGACGCCGACGTTAGGCACCTGAATCGTCGGCAGGCCGGCCAGGCTGCACAGTCGCTCGTAAACCATCGCCGCGGGCAGGATGACGTCCGCGCGGTCATCGCGCAGGCCGAGATCGTCGACACGCTGGCGGTACGAGAGCCGCGAGAGCGTCTCGATCAGCTCGCGCAGCCGCGCGAGCGGGAGATGCGCGACGCCCTGCTCATCGGGCTCGGCCCGCGCCAGCTTCGCCAGCGCCTCGATGTTGCCGCCCGTCGCGATGAAGCCCGCGAGCCGGCTGCGCTTCGTCTTCGGGATGCGCAACGTGGCCGTGTACTCCTCGAGGCGACGGCGGAACCGGCCGGGTTCATCGCCCGCCACGGTCAGCTCTTCGAGCAGCCGCACCGAACCCATGCCGTGGGACACGCTCCACAGGATCGTGTCCTCCTCGACCAGCGAGACCTCCACGCTGCCGCCGCCGAGGTCCACGAGCACCCACCGCTTGCGGCCGAAATTCATCCGGCTGCGC
Organism: Longimicrobiales bacterium; assembly: GCA_050732715.1. Classification (GTDB taxonomy): domain Bacteria; phylum Gemmatimonadota; class Gemmatimonadetes; order Longimicrobiales; family RSA9; genus JBOHRM01. Next base: position 1,943 of record JBOHRM010000036.1, on the reverse strand, counting down.
ACCGCCTGATGCACGAGCCTCGCCTCTTCGGCGCCCGTGATGACCTCGATCGTGATGCCCGCATCTTCGCGCGCGCGCTCGAGGAACTCGGCGCGGTTGCCGCTGTCACGCACCGCGCTCGTCGCGACCGCGCGATGATGTTCGATCTCGAGCGTGTCCATGCGGTCACGATACGACGCGAGCGCGCCGACCGCCGCGTCGACGGCCGATGGCGCCAGCCGCCCGGTCAGGAACACATCATGACCCAGCCGCACCGGCGTGCGCACCTGCTCGAGCGCGACGTACTGCGACGGCTGCTGGAATTCGGCGGCGAGGAACCGGATCGCGTTCGAACCGATGTCGATCGCGCCGACGCGCAGAGGGAAGGCACTGTCGATGGCGCGTTCGTCGAGGCTCACACCGGCGGCGACCGGGGTCCCCACGCGACGAATGTCGCGTGGGGTTGGGGCGTCGAGGTCCGCCGCGTCGTGGGCGGCGGCGCTCACGCGATCCAGCATGCGCTACCGCGGTCAGAAGACGAGGGCGTCATCGCGTCGAATCTATGCCATCCACGCGAAAATGTTTAGCCCCCCGTTGCCGCGGGTTGCAGGCGCGGCTAGACTCGGCGCGCGAACGGGTTGGAGGGTTGCCAAGCTGGCGAGTTCGGAGTTCCGAGTGGTGGCAGGTGTGGATAAGGAAGGGTCAACGCGTAACCCGACAACCCGCAGCTCGCCAACGAATGATGTAACGATGTCGACACGATCCGAGATCGAAGAGGCCGAGCTGCGAGAGTCCTGGTGGGACTTCTCGGCGGCGGAGCGTGTCAGTGCGTTCCGTCTGCTCGCGCCGAACGAAGCCGAGGAGTTCTTCTTCGATCTCGGACCATCGGATCAGTCGGAGCTACTGATCGCACTCGAGCCGGCCGAGCGGCGCCGCTGGCTGCGCCTGCTCGCGCCAGACGATGCGGCCGACCTGATCCAGGAAACGGGTGAACCGCTCCGCGCCGGGCTGCTCGTGCTGCTCGACGAGACGAAGCGCGAGGAAGTCGCCGCACTGCTGGCCTACGCGGAGGATGAGGCCGGCGGGCTGATGAGCTCGCGCTTCGCGCGCGTGCGGCCCGAGATGACGGTCGACGCGGCGATCGCCTACCTGCGCCGCCAGGCCGTCAGCTCGATCGAGCCCGAGACCATCTATTACGTCTACGTGCTGGACGCGCAGCAACGCCTGCTCGGCGTCGTCTCGTTCCGTGACCTGTTCGCCGCGCCCGCCGATCACACGGTCCAGAAGGTCATGCGTACGGACGTCGTGTCGGTACAGGAGGAGCTCGACCAGGAAGCCGTCGCCCGCGTCCTCACCGAGCACGGACTCCTCGCCGTTCCCGTCATCGATGCCGACGGCGTGCTCAAGGGCATCATCACCGTCGATGACGTCGTCGACGTTGTCGAAGAGGAAGCGACGGAAGACATCCAGAAGTACGGCGCGATGGAGGCCCTCGATGAGCCGTATCTGCGTATCGGCTTCTTCGCGCTCGTCCGCAAGCGCGCGGGCTGGATGGTGGTCCTGTTCGCGGCTCAGCTGCTCACCACAACCGTGATCAGCAGCTTCGAGAGCCGGTTCGCGCAGCAGCTCGAATCGGTCGAAGACCTCAGCGTCTTGGCTTTCATGCTAATGCTGTTCATGCCGCTGATCATCAGCAGCGGCGGCAACTCGGGCTCCCAGGCGTCGACACTCGTCATCCGTGCGATGGCGCTGGGCGAGGTGCGGCTGCGGGATTGGTGGCGGGTGGCCCGTCGCGAGCTCGCGACGGGTTTGACGATCGGCCTCATCCTCGGCGCCCTCGGGCTGCTGCGCGTCGCCATCGGCAGTGCAATCGGTGAGCCCGCCAATGTGGGATGGCTCGTTCTGGCGGGTATCATCTCGATGAGCCTCGTCAGCGTCGTCGTGTTCGGGACGCTGGTCGGGTC
>JBOHRM010000035.1:0-3347 GCA_050732715.1 Longimicrobiales bacterium | reverse complement strand
GTGACGGACCACTAGCCGGCCTCCGCGTCAGCCAGTATTCATCGGGCCATGTTCTTGGTAGATCGGCTCATCCTGGTCGGCGCGATATTGCTTCTCGTCGGCATTCTCTCCAGCAAGCTGTCGACGCGTGTCGGCTTGCCGGTGCTGGTCCTCTTCATCGCGGTCGGCATGCTGGCGGGCGAGGACGGGATCGGGCGAATCGAGTTCGACAACTACGTGCTCGCCCACGGGATTGGCACCTTGGCTCTCGCCGTCATCCTCTTCGATGGCGGACTACGAACGCCCGTCCCATCGATCCGCTTGGCCTGGAAGCCCGCGTTCCTTCTCGCCACCGTGGGCGTCGCGCTGACGGCCGCGGTCACCGGCTGGGCAGCGTCATGGATGCTCGGCCTCCCGATCCTCTACGGCCTCCTGCTCGGCAGCATCGTCAGCTCCACCGACGCGGCCGCCGTCTTCTCGATCCTTCGGTCGGGAGGCATGCACCTGAGGCGCAGGCTGAATTCGACGCTCGAGATCGAGAGTGGATCGAACGATCCGATGGCCGTCCTGCTGACGCTCGGCCTGGTTCAGCTCATCATGGGGACGCAGCAGTCGAGCGCGGGGCTCGTCGTCTTCTTCATACAACAGTTGGTGTTGGGCGCCGTTGCCGGCTTGGTGATCGGCAAGCTCAGCGTCATGCTCATCAACCGAATCCACCTCGGGGCCGCCGGGCTCTATCCCGTGCTCGCCGCCGTCTGCGGCCTGTTGGCCTACGGCGCCGCCGCGATCATCGGCGGGAACGGTTTTCTCTCCGTATACATCGCCGGGATCATCCTCGGCAACAGCCGCATCGTGTTTCAGCGCGGCACGCTGCTCCTGCACGACGGCTTCGCGTGGATCGCTCAGATGGTCATGTTCATCATGCTGGGCCTGCTGAGCACACCGAGCGACCTGATCACCGTGGCGCCCACCGGTTTCCTACTGGCCCTGGTCCTGATCTTCGTCGCGCGGCCCGCCATGGTTCTCGTGACGATGATTCCGTTCGGGTTCCGTATCGGCGAGCTGGCGTTCCTGGCATGGGCCGGGCTCAAGGGAGCGGTCCCGATCATCCTCGCCACGTATCCGCTGATGTTCGGGGTGCCCGACGCCACGCTGCTCTTCAACCTCGTGTTCTTCGTGGTCATTGTCTCGGCGATCGCTCAGGGTTGGAGCCTGCGGCTCATGGCCGAGCGCATCGGCGTCCAGGGGCCGGCGCTGCCGCAGCCGCCGATCGCGCTCGAGATCAGCTCACTGCGACACGTTGAGGGTGACATCGTCGACTACAGCGTCGTGGCCACTACACGCGCCGCCGGACGCCGACTGCGCGAGCTGGCCCTTCCCGGAGGCGCCGTGGTAGCCCTCATCACGCGGGACACGCAGATCATTCCTCCTCGCGGATCCACGGAGATACTGCCCGGCGACCATGTCTTCATCGTATTGCGGCCCGAGACGCGTTCGCTGGTGGACCATCTGTTTCGTAGCGCTGACGACGCGGAGACCGAGCTGACTCTCGAGATGGAGTTTCCTCTGCAAGGCAGCACCACCGTCGCGGACCTGCGGGACTTCTACGGCATGGAGATCGACGCGGCGGACCAGACGACCCTGGACCAGGTCCTCCATGAACGCCTCGGGCGGTACCCGGAAGTAGGCGACACGGTCATCACGGGCGCCGTGAGCCTGCGCGTCCGCGAGATGATCGACAACCGGATCGAGTGGGTCGGGCTATCCGTCGCCAAGGGAGACGAAGCGATCGAGACTCGTATATTGAAAGCCGGTGAATAGCTCGAGTCCATCGAGCTCGAAAATGGGGGTTGTGTATGAATCTCGGTGACCGCATCGAACGTCGACGAATGTCGAGAACCATGGTGTCTCTCCTCGCGCTCGCGCTGGTGGCGCTGACGAACGCGACGGCCACCGCCGCTCAGGAACGTGTCGGGGCCGGTTCCGATGCGAGGCTCGAGCTCTCGGACAGCCTGGCGACATGGTACGCGCTCGGAATCGGTGCACATCATCTGTGCGCGGGGCTGTGGGTGGTCGGGCGTGACCATCAGCGATCGGCGGAGGTCGTTGTCACGCAGGACATCGCACGCTTCCCGGCGTTCCGCTGGGAGGACTCGTTCGACTACGACGTCTCCGAGGCGACGCGGACGGTGACCGTCAGTGATCCACGCGCCGGCGAGCGCCGCGCGAGATATTCCGGCGATCAGGGCTGCGCGATCCTGCCTGCGGGCGCGGACGACGTGTTCTTCACGCCCACGGAGGTACGACCCGCATTGCCGGACCCGTCAGCGCAGGACTGGCCGATGGGCGACCGCGGCGCCCACGCGAGCCTCGATGACGCCCCAGCGGCGACCGCGCATACGTCGAGGAGCTGCTCGCACGCATCCTCGCCGCATTGACTTGACCAGCGTGCAGCGCACGGCAGCTCAGGCCTTGCGGCAATCTCGCGCACCCGCCAGTTTGTTAAATTAAGTTTAATTCCTGGAGTTCTCAGTGGGCTTGCGTGAGGGCTCGAGTTAGAGGGCGTGGGTCATGAAGCGAGAGTTCGAACCGCGGTTGGCGCGTCGGCTCGTGGCGCTTCTGGCGGCGGATGAAGACCGCGAGTATCTGCTGACCGACCTTCGAGAGGCGCATCGGATGCGGCTCGAGCGTTACGGGCGTGCGACGGCGTGGCGTTGGTATTGGTGGCAAGCGTTGCGGGCCATACCGGTTCGGCTGATGGAGCGTCGGCGCTCGCTCGAGCCACGGCGTGCGGCAGGGGTCACGGGGCGGGTTCACCCCGGATTTCGACTGAGGCTGGCGGCCAGGGTGTTTCAGCGGCGGCCGCTGTACGCCCTGGGCGTTGCGGGCATGTTGGGTCTGGGGCTCGGCTCGGCGGCGGCGGTGTTCGCCGTGGCTTGGGGGATCTGGTTCCGCCCGCTGCCGTTTCCGGATCCGGGCCGGGTGGTCCGCGTTTTCGAGGTGGACCTCGAGCCCGAACGCGAGGGCGAAGGCAGTGACGTCGTAATGTTGGCGGCGGCCGAGTCGCCTCCGGCGAGCTGGAACGCGATATCGCCGCCGTTGTCGGTGGATATGCAGAATGCTTCGTTGTCGACGATCGCGAGTGTGGCCGCGGTCTCGGTGGGTGAGTTCGACTTGACCGATGTGGATCGCGTGCGCCGCGTGCGCGCGGCGCTCGTGTCATGGGAGGCATTCGGCATTCTCGGAGTTCGACCGCTGCACGGACGCCTACCGAGCGGCGAAGCCGGTGTGCGCGAGGTAGTGGTGACGGAGGCGTTCTGGCGGGAGTGGTTGGGTGCCGACCCCTCGCTCGACGGGCGGTCTTTGGT
>JBOHRM010000034.1:0-2265 GCA_050732715.1 Longimicrobiales bacterium | reverse complement strand
AGCGCACACCGGGCGGCGTATACATTCCCGGCGGCAGCGGCGACGCCCGCGGCGCGATCGCGCCTTCCGAGGCTCGGCAGTTCCGGCGCGAGGTCCGCGAGCGGCTCGCCGAGGCCGAGCGGCTGCGCGACCAGCTCGCGCGCGACGGCCAAGACGTCTCGCAACTCGATGCGGCAATCCGCGACATGCGCCGCCTCGACGACGATCGCATCTACGGCATGCCGCTCGATCTCGACCGGCTCCAGGCATCGGTGGTGGACGGGCTCAAGCAGTTCGAGTACATGCTGCGCCGCGAGCTCCAAGGCGACGTCGAGGACAACCCGTTCCTGTCCAACAGCGACGAGGTGCCCGAGGGCTACCGCGCGCTTGTCGAGGAGTACTACCGGGCGTTGTCGCGGCGGGAGGGGCGGTAGGCTTTGGGGAAGCGGCAGGGGTCTTTATCGGGTTTAGGTTTACGTGTACGTGTACGTGTAGGTGTATGGGAGGGCGAGATCGGTTGCACTTCCCTTACCCGTACACGTACACGTACACCTACACCTAAACGTAAACGTGCCCCTGCCCCTACGCCTACACGTACACGTACACGTACACGTAAACCAATTGAATCATTACCTTTCATTACCTATTGAATCATTACCTACCGTCAACCCGCGATGAAGCGAATCTTCGGCACTCACCCGCCGGACAACGGCGGCATCGATATGGCCGTGCGGCGCTCGGCGAACGCCGGCCTGCGCGCCGTCCAGATCTTCACGGCGATCCCGAAGTTCTACGGCGACCGATCCACGATCCGGCCGGAACGCGTCGAGCGGTTCCACCGCGCGCTCGACGAGACCGGCATGCGCCGCGAGCACGTGCTGGTGCACGCCGCGTATGTGTTGAACACCGCCGCGGCGGAGCCCGAAAAATGGACGCGTGCGGCGGCCGGCCTCGCTAAGGAGATCGAGCGCTCCGCCGTGCTGGGCGTCGGCGCGGTCTGCTTCCATCCTGGCTCGGCGACCAACGGTGACACGGAAGGCGCGACCAAGCGAGTCGCCGAGGCGATGATCGGCGCGCTCGAGCGCGTACCCGAAGGCCCGCGACTGCTGGTCGAAAACACGGCCGGCGCGGGACGCACGGTCGGCCGGACCGCCGCCGAGGTGGCGCGTATCCTCGAGCTCATCCCGCGCGAGCTGCGCCCGCGGACGGGCTACGGCCTCGATACGTGTCATCTCTTCGCGTCAGGCTACGACATCCGGGAATCGCGCGAGCGATTCGCCGCGGTCCTCGACGAGTTCGAGCAGGCCGCGGGCCAGCCGCCGTCATTCTTCCATCTGAACGACAGCGAAGGCGCGCTGGGATCGAACCGCGACCGTCACACGCTGCTGGGCCGCGGATTGATCGGCGCCGAGCCGTTCCGCTGGCTGGTTCAGGACCCTCGCAGCGAAGGCATCGTGCTGATGCTCGAAACACCACAGCAGGTGATGGAGCCCGCGCGCGATGACGCCACGGCCGACCCCTACGACCTCGAGATGGCCGCGTTGCTGAACTCGTTCCTCGAAGGTTAGCCCTTAGTAGCGACGGCAGATTTCAATCGCAGAGCACACCGGGAACGACGGCGGGCCCCGGAGCGACGAGAACGAAACTCTGTGTCCTCTCAAATCTCGGCGGCCCTCGGCGATTGGACGCTGTTCGGTACGTGCTTTGCGACAGCTCCCGGGTGCGCCTATTTTCCGCACGACGAAGAACGCATGCCCTGGTGACCAGCGTGAGCATGAGCGGCCCGGCCAAGCCTCATCGACTCCGTCCGGAGGTCTTCATCGCGCGACGACGCGCTCGCCTCGAACGGCTGCTTCAGCATCCGCTCGGCCCACCGCGTGACTCCGGCGCCACGCCCGAGCGGAAGCGGTTCCTGCGCGAGGAAGCCGAAGAGCTGTACTGGAACGAGCTCGAGTGGGAGAAGCTGACGGCGGAGGAGATGTCACAGGGCGGGAGTGAGCTCGTCGAGTTCGCGTTCCCCGGCTTTCTCGCCTTGGTCGACGGGCTGCTGCTCGAGAAGGCGAACGCCGATTCACCCGTGCCTGCGACCCCCCGGCCCGAGGTCGTCGAAGAGGTGCTGCTGTTCCTGGCGACGCGCTATCTCGAGCTGCTCGCAGCGACGGACTCGGCTCGTATGCTCGAGCGCGAGATGACCGAACGATTGATCGACCTCGTGCTTTACCGGCTGCACAGCATCCCGGTGGACGGCGTGGACCGGTTCGAGCTGGCGCGGCAACGACGCGAAGA
>JBOHRM010000033.1:0-8320 GCA_050732715.1 Longimicrobiales bacterium | reverse complement strand
CTGCTAGACACGGCCGGATCCCGCCACCCCGATGTTGCGGGATCGAAGGATACGACAGCTTTCGTCATCTCGTCTGATCGATCACTTGGCCGGCGCCGGCAGGTCGGCGACGAGCCGCAGCGACACGTTCAGCTCGTCGAGCTGGAAGTGAGGCCGCAGGAACGACACGGCGCGATAGGCGCCGGGCTTGCCGGGGATCTCCATCACATCGATGCGCGCTTCCTTCAACGGGTGGCGCGCCTTCAGCTCGAAGCCCGCGTCGTCGTTCGCGATCGTGTAATTGTTGATCCAGTTGTTCAGGAACCGCTCGACCTCGGAGCGTGACGTGAAGCCGCCAATCTTGTCGCGCATGATGGCCTTCAGATAGTGCGCGAAGCGCGAGACCGCGAACATGTACGGGAGCTGCGCCGAGATCCGGGCGTTCGCCGTGGCGGCGTCCTTGTCGTACACCTTCGGCTTCTGGGCCGACTGCACGCTGAAGAACGCGGCGCTCGGCGTGCCCTTGCAGTGCACGAGCGGGACGAAGCCGAGGTCGGCCAGCTCCTTTTCGCGACGGTCCGTGATCGGCGTCTCGGTTGGACACTTCATGACGACGTCGCCCGCGTCCGTGCGGAAGTTGTGGACGGGCAGCCCTTCGACCAGGCCGCCGCTCTCAACGCCACGGATCGTGGCGCACCAGCCATACCTGGCGAAAGCGTTCGTCACGCGTGCGCCGAGCGCCCAGGCGGAGTTGCCCCACAAGTACTTGCTGTGTTCCGCGCCGTCGACGCCTTCCTCGAAATCGAACGCCTCGACCGGCACGGTGGCCTTGCCGTATGGCTCGCGCAGCAGCATACGCGGCGCGGTGAGGCCGACGTACCGCGAGTCCTCGCTGTCGCGGAACGCCTTCCACTTGGCGTACAAGGTATTGTCGAAGATCTTTGCGAGGTCACGCGGAGCGTCGAGCTGCGTGAAAGTTTCCAGGTTGAACATCCCGGGCGAGGCTGAGGTCAGGAACGGCGCGTGCGCGCCGGCCGCGACCTGCGAGACCTTCTCGAGCAGCTCGATGTCCTGGCCGCTCCGGCCGAACTCGTAGTCGCCGATCAGCGCACCGAACGGGTCGCCGCCGAATACGCCGAACTCCTCCTCGTAGACCTTCTTGAAGAGCGCGCTCTGGTCGAACTCGGGCGCCTTCTGCAGGTCCTTGAGCAGATCGTTCTTCTTCACGTTGAGCACCTTGATCTTCAGCATGGTGCTCGTTTCCGTGTTGTTGAGCAGATACTTGAGGCCGCGCCAAGTGCCTTCGAGCCTCTGGAACTCGGGGTGGTGCATCACCTCGCTGAGCTGGCGCGAAAGCAGGCGATCGATCTCGGCGATTCGCGCGTTCAGCATCGACTCGGTGTCGGGCCGGACCACGATCGCGCCATCGAGGATCTGACTGATGAACTCCTTGATCAGGCCTTTGCCGCGCTGCCGCTGCTCGGTTTCCGCGCCGAACCGGCCCTGGTCGACGATCTGATCGAGCAGGCCGACCTCGGACGTGGTTTCCGAGGCGGCCTGCTCGGCCGCCTGCGCTTCGTTACTGGCCATCGGCTGCTCCCTCGGCTTCCAGTTCCGCCTTGAGCTGGCTCAGGCGATCGACATCATTGACCGTCGCCTGGAGAATCTCCTCGAGCCTGTCGTTGCCCTGGAGGCTGCCGCGCAGGTCCGCGAGCTGCTGGCGCAGATCGAGCAGCTTCCTCAACGGCTCGACCTGCTGCGCAACGCGGTCGGGCTCGAAGTCATCGAGACTCTCGAACTTCAGCTCGACGCCGATCTTGCCCGCCTCCTCGCTCAGTTTGTTCTCGACCTTGTACTGGAGCCGCGGCTTCGTGCTCTTCAGCACGTCGTCGAAGTTGTCGGGCGTGACCTCGACGAACTTGCGGTCGCGCAGGCGCGGGAGCGCGTCGGCCGGCGAACCGCTGAAGTCGCCGAGCACACCCATGACGAACGGAATCTCCTTCATCTGGATCGCGTCGCCGATCTCGACGTCGTACGTGATGTGGACGCGGGGCGACCGGACGCGGTCCAGCTTGCGATGGATACTCTCGGCCATGGCGGGCTCCGGGTCGCGGGACAGTTATCGCGATGATTTTCGAGGTTCGCGGTTGGTGAGCAATCCGCGCTTCGCATCAGGGTACGACGCGAGGTTGAGATCTGTCAAGATCATTCGGTTGCCGGTTGCCGGTTTCCGGTTCCCCGCTACCGGTTTTAACTTGTTTGGAGCGGATCAACTGGCAACCGGCACCGGCAACCGGCAACCGGATCAACTGGGAACCGGCAACCGGCAACCGCAAAAAACCGATGCGGCAACTGGAAAAGGTGCTCTGGTCGAAGGGCGTGCTGCTGAACCCGCAGCATCTCCAGGTTCAGGATCGATACGTCGAGGAGCTGCTCGAGTTTCGACTCGACGCGCTGACGTTTTGTCCCTGGGGCTTCAGTCGTCTCGAGATCGACCGCGACGCGCTGGCGGGTGGCGTGATCGGGATATCGGAAGCGGCAGGGCTCATGCCGGACGGTCTGATCTTCGACATCCCGGCGGCGGACGCGGCGCCGGCGCCGCTCCTGCTCGGGGAGCACTGGCGAGCCGACGAGCCCGCGTTGATGGTGCATCTCGTCATCCCGGAGCATCGGCCGGGCAGCCGCAACGTGGCAACCGGCGGAAGTACGGCCGACACGCGCTACATCGCCGAGATCGTGCTGCGCCGCGATGAGAACACGGGGCACGCGGAGAAGCCGATCCAGGTCGCGAAGCGGAATCTCCGGCTCGTCGCGGCCGGCGAGTCGCTCGAAGGCGCGGTCAGCCTGCCGGTCGCACGCGTCCTGCGCGGGGCAGGCGGCGCGCCCGAGCTGGACGCGTCATTCATCCCGCCTGTCCTCGCCATCGGTGCGAGCGCCGTGCTCGCGATCATCGCGCGCCGCATCGTCGAGCTGCTGTCCGCGAAGAGCACCGCACTGGCTGCGATGCGCCGTCAGCGTAACGTCGGACTCGCGGACTTCGGCGTGGCCGACATCGCGAACTTCTGGCTGCTCTACACGGTCAACACGCACCTGCCACGCATCCGGCACGTGTTCGAGACGCGGCGCGCGCACCCGGCCGTCCTTTACACGGCCATGCTCGAGCTGGCAGGCACGCTGATGACGTTCGCCCGCTCCGGACATCCGCAGGACCTGCCGGCGTACGAGCACGGCGATCTGACCGGCTGCTTCACGCGTCTCGACGCCACGGTCCGTGCGCTCCTCGAAACGGCGGTACCCGCGCATCACGCCTCCCTGCCGCTCCGTCTCACCGAGGCGTCCGTGTACGCGGCCGCGCTCGACCAGGATCGCTACCTCAGCGCGCCCCAGATCTACCTCGCCGTGGCCGCGGGATCGAAGCAGGACGAGCTGATCCGCCGCGTTCCGCAGCTCCTGAAGGTCAGCTCGGCGGACCAGATCGAGCGGCTGATCCGGCATGGGCTCGCCGGCGTATCGCTGACGCACGTGCCGAGCCCGCCGAGTGCGATCCCCGTTCAGCTGAACTACCAGTACTTCCTTCTCGAGCGTTCCGGCGAGGACTGGGACGCGATCCGGATGTCGCGGCATCTCGCGGTTCACGTGCCTGCCGATCTGCCGGACCCGCAACTCGAGTTGGTGATCGTGCTGCCGGCCGGATAGAACCGGTTCCGGGTTCCGGGTTCCGGGTTCCGCGTTCCGGGTTCCGCGTTCCGGGTTCCGGGGTTGCGGGTTGCGGGTTGCCCCGCTGCCCCCGGGTTTCAGCGATCGGTAGTGCCGGGCTTGCGGCATGGAGAACTGAATAGACGCGAGTATCGTCGCCTTGGCCTGGCCACGACGATCAGGTCAAGATGGCGAAGATCACCACGAAAAGGATCGCCGCGAGGAGCACGCCGAGCAGAGCGAAAAACAGCACCCTGTTGCTGGCCGACGGGGGTTTGGGCAGGGGCGGCGGTGGCGCGCGTGAAGGTGACCGTTGCGGCGATCCGAGGTTTGGCGTCGGCATCGACTCGATGACTTTCGTATACTCGCCGGGGCCGATTGGCGCAACCGGTGGCAGAGGTGCGGCTGGCCGCGGCGGAGACAGGCTCGCATCGGGAGACGGCGCTGCCAATCTCTCGCGGAAGCTCTCGCTGCCGTAATGAAGCGTTTCCCCAGCGGCGCGCGGGCCCGCTCGCTCATCCCCACCCGGACCGGGATAGGCCGGCGGAGCTTTGCCGCGGAACGGTGGTTCCGGTATGAGATGCGGATTGACCAAACGCGTGTATTCGCCCGGTTCCCGCGGCTGCCCCGCCTTCGAGGTCGGCGGCGAGCCGATCCGTATCTCAGGCATTGGCGGATCGGTCGGCCGAGGCGGCGGCACGGCGGGAGCCCGCGGCGCGACCGACGACGGCGGCGGGTCCGCTGTGGGCCGTGGTTCGACGCGCGCCGGCCGAGACACGTTCTCACCTAGTGCCGCCTCGTTCCGCGCGGGTATCGCGGGTATGCCGAACACGCGCGTGAACTCGCCCGGTCCAGGCTCGTGGGGGTGGGCCGACGGCTTCGGCTCGGGCGTCTTCAGACCTCGATCGGGCCCACGCTCGAGTGGCTGGCTGGGTGTCGCAGGCGACGCGGGATCGGGCGCCGGTGCCGGCGTCCGGAACAGTCCGGTGAATTCGCCGAGCGCCGAGGCGCCCGGCGTGGCGGTACTGGCTTCGGGAGCCGGGCCGTCACCCGGTACTGTCCCGGTCGACTCGTACAGGATCGAACCTTCGACTGCCGGAGTGTCTGCTGGTGCCAGGTCGGCAGGCGCGACGTCGACGCCCAGCCAATCCTCGAAGGATGTCAGCTCGAGGATGAAACGCGTCACGACGGCGGTGACACCGTCCACGTCGATGATGCGGATCACCTTCTGGCGCCATCCCGCTTCGAGGCGCTCGATCCGTTCGAGGATCGCCGCGTTCCGGCTCTCGGTGCCGCGGAGGAAATGGACCATGACCATTACGCCGGCCGCAGCCTGCGCATGGTACGTCTGGACCGTGCCGTCGCTGACGCGGTCCAGCAGATGGTACTCGGCCCGGAATTGATCGATGGTCATGTTCCGGTTCCCGGTTCCCAGTTGCCGGTTCCCGGTCAACCCGTGAAAGAACCGGCGAACCGGCAACGGGGGACGGGCTAACCGGCCAACCGGCATACTGACCGCGGACGGCGATCGTTGTAGTTTGTTACCGCGGCCGCGATGACCGGATCAAGTTACCATCGCGTGGCGAATCACTCAATCGTGCGGAGCCGGAAACCGGATGCGAGCGCTCGAACGAGTCGTCTGGAGCGAGGGCATGCATCTCGCCCAGCACCATTTTCAGGCGCAGAGCGCGTACTTCGAGGGAGTGATCGGCGCCGCGCTGTCGACGCTGTTCCCGTCGCCGTACGGACTGCTCGGTGTCCAGTTCGATGATGAAGCGCTGTTGAACGGGACGGTCGCGCTGGTCTCCGCCCAGGGGATCATGCCGGACGGTCTGCCGTTCAGCTTTCCCGACGATCCGGTTCCGGAGCCGCTCCCGATCGCGGATCGATTCTCGCCGACGCAGACGGCGGAGCGGCTGCTGCTCGGCGTGCCCGAGCATGTGCCTGGACGCGCGAACTGCACACCCGATGAGCGGGCGCGGGAGCGCGTGCGGTTCAGCATGGTGCAACGGCCAGTGCCGGACGAGACGACTGGCGCGGACGCGCGATCCGTCGCCTTTGCGCGCAAGAACTTCCGGCTGCTGCTCGACAGCGAGCCCGCGGATGGGTTGGTCACACTCCCGATCTCACGCATCCAGCGCGATGGAGCCGGTCATTTCGTTTACGACTACGACTATGTCGGGCCGTGCCTCCGTGTCGCGGCGAATCGCCGGCTGCGCGAGATGGTCGCGCGCATGGTCGAAATGCTCGAGTCGCGCGCCGACGCGGTGCGCAGCGAGCGCGCGGGTGTCGGCGCGGCGCGCGCAGAGTACGCGCCGCGCGAGGTATCGGCGTTCTGGTTCCTGCACGCGCTGAACTCGAGCATTCCAGCGTTGCGCCATGTCCTACGCACCGGCGCCGCGCGCCCCGAGCAGCTCTACCTGCAGCTCGTGCAGCTCGCCGGTGCACTGTGCACGTTCTCGTTGAGGTCACACCCGCGCGAGCTGCCCGCGTACGACCACGATGCGCCCGAACCGTGTTTCGCGGGGCTCGAACGGCATATTCGCCAGCACCTCGACGTGATCCTGCCGACCGCGGCGATCGATGTGGCGGTCGAGGCGGTCGACCCGTCTTTCTATGTTGCGCACGTTACGGATCCGCGCTGTTCGGCGCCCGCCGCGCAGTGGTTCCTCGGCATCCGCTCGAGCGCGCCGGCCGGCGACCTCATCGCGCGGACCAGCAGGCTCGTCAAGCTGTGTTCTGCCAAGTTCATCGCGCGCCTGGTCAAGGAGGCGTATCCGGGACTCGGTCTCGATCACGTGCCCGTCCCGCCGCCGGATCTGTCGCCGCGAATTGGGACGCAATATTTCGCGATCCGCCGGACCGAGCCCTGCTGGAGATCGATCGCCGACACCGGCGCCGTCGGACTCTACGTGCCGGACTCGATACCTCAACCGCAGCTCGAGCTGAAGGTCGTTCTCGAAAGAGCCTCGTGACGGCGGTACGGACACCCCGAGCTTGCGCCGGGCGCGAACGCGCTTGGCTTGGCTCGGCTCGCGGCTCCGCATATATTGGGAGCGCACGTGACGACACTCGTCCATCGCGCAGTGCGAGCCACACCAAGGCCTACCCATGACGACCGCGACACTGCGAGATCAGCCGGGTGTGATCCAGCCCGCCGCGGCGCCGCGCGGCAAGTTGGCTCTCACCCTTCAGGAGGCGTTCACGGTGGCCGTTCGGCTGCGCGCCGGTCGACAGGTCCCGTCCGACGCGGCGTCGTTCCGCGCGCACATCAAACAGATCATCGCCCGCGCCGATCAAGACGCGCGCGCGGCCGGCTACCACGGCAGCACGTCAAAAGACGCCGTCTACGCTTTCGTGGCGCTGCTCGATGAGTCGGTGCTCACGTCGTCACAGCCGGTGTTCGCGGAATGGTCTCGGCGGCCGCTTCAGGAGGAGCTGTTCGACGAGCACATGGCGGGAGAGAACTTCTTCCGCACCGTGCACGATCTGATCGGCCGCCAGGATTCCGATACGGTCGCCGACCTGCTCGAGGTCTATCAACTCTGTCTGATGCTCGGATTTCACGGCCGCTACGGCAGGAGCGATCCGGGTACCCTGAACGGCGTGATGTCCGCGATCCAAGCGAAGATCCAACGGATTCGCGGTACCGCGCCAGCCGAGCTCGTGCCCGGCTGGCAGTTGCCTGCGCAGGAGACCGTGGCGCTCAGTCGCGACCCGTGGGCGCGCCGGTTGTGGCTCATCGCGGGCGGTGCATTCGCGTTCGCCACAATGCTCTACATCATCTACCGTTTGCTGTTGCGCTCGAGCCTGGGTGAGCTGCAGTCCTTGATCTAAGCCGCTGGATCGAGTGCGGCGCGGCCGGCCGACGCGGAGGATAAACACGCATGAGGATCGAAGCTCGCCCCTGGGCCGGTGCCGCGGGTGTCCTTGCCGTTTTCGCTATTGCCGCATGGCTGTTACCCGGTCTGCTCGGCGTGACCGGCACACTCGCCTGGATCCTGCGCGCCGGACTACTCGTGTTCGGCCTGTTGGCCGCGATCCTCGCGCTGCTCTATCTGGGCGCTCGAGCCCGGCGCCAGCGGGCGACGGAAATCGACGGCGGCGAGGACATCGACCAGGTGATCGCCGCGGCCGAGGCCCGGCTCGAGGCATCCGACCAGACGACCGAATCTCGCCTGGGGCGCCTGCCGGTGGGGCTCGTACTCGGCCCGACAGGCAGCACGAAGAGCTCGATCCTGAGGCATTCGGGGCTCGATCCGGAGCTGCTGGCGGGCGAGGTCGAGCGAGGCGATGCGGTGGTACCGACGGACCCGATCAACGTCTGGTATGCGCACGGCACGGTCCTGGTCGAGGCCGGCGGCCGTCTCCTCGAGGACGAGGCCCGGTGGCGCAGGTTGGTCCGGCGGCTGCTCCCCAGCCGACTCGCCGCGGCGCTCGGCCGTGGCCGGCAGGCGCCGCGCTTCGCGATCCTCTGCATCGCCTGTGATGAGTTCCTAAAGCCTGGCTCCACGCAGAGCCTGGCTGTCACGGCGCGGCAGCTGCGGACCCGGGTCGGCGAGGTCTCGCAGCAGCTCGGCGTCAAGCTGCCGGTCTATGTGCTCCTCACACGCGCCGATCGCGTTCCGTTCTTCACAGATTACGT
>JBOHRM010000032.1:0-3632 GCA_050732715.1 Longimicrobiales bacterium | reverse complement strand
GCTCTGGGAAATCTTCGAGTTCGGCATGGACCAGGTATTCGGCCTGAACATGCAGAAGTCCGGACTTGTGGACACGATGTGGGACTTGATCGTGAACGTAATCGGTGCGGGGGCAATCGCCCTCCTGGGCTACGGATGGCTGAAGACGCCCGAGGTGGACTCCTTCCTCGAGCGGTGGATCGAACGGTTCATCCAGCTGGTGGACTGAGAACTCGTGTCGGTTCACGTCGAGGAAGCGGGTGGCGGGTAGACGATCCGACCTGACGAGAGCACCCGAGCGAACTCCGGCAAATGGTGAAGGTCGGCTCGGCCTTGGCTGAGGATGTGGCGGACCTCGAAGCCCCGGACCGTCAACGCGTCGGAGATGAGACGACGATGGCAGCGCCAGGGCACGGCTTCCGCGCACATGTATGCTACGGTGTTCCGGCGACACCGCTCCCCCAGCGCATCGAGCGCGGCGACCCAATCGGGCTCCGCCATTCGATCCGCGTACGCCTGGAAAGCTGATACACGCCAACCCGTGTTGGGCGAGGCCGGGTCCGGTCGGCCGCGGCGTCCCCCCAGCTCAGGCATATGAGTGTACTCGATGTCAACGTTGGCGAGCGCTTCTTTCAGATTGCCCTTGTTGAACTGCGGGTTGCGCCGAGAACCGGGAAACCGACGGACGTCCACCACTTCCTCGATCCCGTACGAAGTGAGCAGATCGATGAACGCCTCCTCGCTCCGCGTCGAATGACCGATGGTGTACACGGTCTTCGCTGAATCGGGCGCCTTACTGAACATGACCCTGAACCGGGGTTCCTACAGAACTTCGCCCTGACATTCAGGACACTGAATCAGGTACTTGGACCATTCGATCAGCTCCTCGACCGCCAGGAACTCATGCTCGGGCCCGGCCTCCTCGGTGACGTGGATCTCACCCCACTGATCCGCAACGATCACGGCGGGCAGATCAACCCCCAGCTTCGTCCCGAGCGTCCCCTGGGCATCGAGCATCAGAGGGAACGGCAGCGCACTGGCGTACTCTCCCGCGGACGCGATTGGCAAGTCCGAGATGATCGCGAAGACATGTCCGTCCCATTTCCGAATCTCGGCATCCCTTTTTGGCAACCTCGTGCGCATAACGCCAGCACTCTTTACACCCGCCGCCATGAAGTACCAGGAGAATAGGAGAGCTCCGACGGAGAGTGCGGACCGCGGGAGGCGGTCCGCCCGAGAGCAGTGGTAACGCCAAATCGGGCAGCCGTCGAATAGGATTGGTCAACTCGTTCTTTCGCGCGTCCATCGCTGCTCCCTCTCCTCGAGTACACGACCGGGGCCCCGGCGCGCCGCCGGGTCGCCCCTTCCAGTTGGTCCATCGCCACTTCTCTCGTGGCCAGCATGGTCAAAACGCCGCTCAGTCCGGGTTCGGAACGGGGGTCCGTGAAGTGCAGAGCTCGGTTAATCGTCCAATCATGAAGATACACTTCCAGCCCCCATTCAAGGGCACGCTCCAGCTCAGCCGCACGAACGCCTTCTTTCTTGGTGGAGGCCGTGCGATGCTGAACGATGCTGAACGCTCTCTATGCCACCGCCGAACGCCTGGGGGTTGCTGTTCTCTACGACGCGGAAGTTGTCCATGTGCGCGTCTCCGATGGCGTGTTCAATGCCGTACAGCTCGACTATCGAGGAGCACGACAGGCCGTTCGTGCGAAGGCGCTCGTCGCAGCGGCGGGAGGTTTCGAGGCGAACGTCGAGTGGCTGAGGGAGTCATGGGGGATGAAAGCCGAGACTTCTTGATCCGCGGGACCCCCTACAATCGCGGGACTTTGCGACGCGCGAGGACGTTGCGAGAGCCCTCTGTAGCCTCCGCGAGGCGAGCGTGGTGCGACAGCAGAGAATCGGGTCGAAATCCTCGATCTGGATTGCCTCGAGCAGATGGCTGGAGCGCGGGGAAATCAGAGCGAATGCAAAGCGAAGAACAGAACGAACGGGTCGACCGCATCGCGCACGTCGATGAGCCTGGTACCGAGTGCCTTCAGCAACGCAAGGAACTCGGCAAGCGGCCGGGTTGAATTGGCCCACCGTCGGTACGATGTGTTCCGAATCCGCAGAGCTTGTCAGCCGCGTTTCTTTCTCAATGCAGACCCCTTATGCATGGCGACGTGGTCGGTCTTGTCGCTCTTGATTTCGTACTGAGGCTCATCCTTGCTCGCATGGTGAGTGTAGCCTTTGTAATCCACATTCCTGGTGTGCACCTTGACGATCGTCCCACTGACGCGTCCGGCCTCGGAGTTCCAGGTCACGTGATCGCCCACTCTGAATTCGGGTTTCGCCATCATTTGCTCCGCATTGTCTTCTCGAGCTCGACTTCCGCACGCAGGCCTTCCAGATCCCGGTGTACGAGAGCCACGGCCAATGTCTTGCCCGCGCGTCGATAGGTGATCGAGCAGTCGCGCGTGTGATCATCCAGCTGCCCTTCGAGGCTGGCCTCATCGAATTCCTCGGCATGACCGACATAGGCGAGGCTGAAGTCGTACTGCTCGGTCCAGAAGAATGGCACTGCGTCAAAAGGCTCGCGCCGTCCGAGCATGTTGCGCGCCGCGGTTTGCCCTTGTCGTTCAGCCACCACCCAGTGCTCGACACGAATGCGCTCGCCGGTGAGCCGGTCCGGCCAGCGCGCGATGTCGCCCGCCGCGAAGATGCCCGGAATACTCGTCTCGAGATATTCGTCCACCGTCACGCCGCGATCCATGGCCAGGCCCGCCTGTTCCGCCAGGGCAATCGCCGGACGAACCCCGATGCCGGCCACGGTGAAATCCGCTTCGAGATGTTCCCCGTTTTCCAACGTGACTCCGTGTTCATCTATGGACGCCGCAACCTGCCCGATATGGAAGACGACCCCGTGTTGCTCGTGGAGTTTGCGGATGAACGTGCCGACTTCCGTGCCGAGGATCCCCTCCATCGGGATCGCCTGCGGCGTGACCACATGAACGTTAACGTCGCGTGCCCGCAGTGATGCCGCTACTTCCAGCCCGATGAAGCTCGCACCCATCACGACGGCCTGTTGCGAAGCCGTCGCCTCTACGACCAGAGCGCGGCTGTCGTCGAGCGTTCGCAGGTAATGGAGGTGGGGCGAATCGCTGCCGGGTATATCGAGCCGCACCGGCTCGGCGCCGGTGGCGAGTAGCAATGCGTCATAGTCGTGACGGGTGCCGTCGGCCAGATGTACCTGTCGGCTCGCCGTGTCGATCGACGCAACCCGCGTGTTCAACTTCAGTTCAATGCGCTGCTCTCGATAAAACTCGTCCGAACGGAGTGGATTGGACTCGGCTGGTTCCGCGCCGGCAAGGTAGCCTTTCGAGAGGTTGGGGCGATCATACGGCCCGGCTGTATCTGCGCTGAGCATCACAATGCTGCCCTGGTACCCCTCGCGCCGCAGCATCCCCGCTGCTGCGTTGCCAGCCGCGCCGCCGCCTACGATCACGATCGAGCCTGGAATCCCGGTAGTGGTCGGCAACGCGGGTGGGCGGGCACGCTCGAGCTTCTCGGCGACGTAAGCACGGCCGTCCCTCCGCTCGACTCGCCAGCGTGATACGGGGTCCAGCGCGGGCGCGCGGAGGGCTTCGCCCGTCCGCAGACTGAAACACGCG
>JBOHRM010000031.1:0-5297 GCA_050732715.1 Longimicrobiales bacterium | reverse complement strand
AAGGAAAACAGCGCGATGAAGGACGGCGTGAGCTGCAGGTTGCCGAGGCCTCGCTGGTTGAACGCGTAATCGAGCAGGAAGCCCAGAATGCCGAGGAGGAAGCCGGCGCCGGTGTGCAGTAATGCATCCCACCACCAGAAGCGTGTGTAGTACCCGCGCACCTCACCGAGAAAGAGCGAGCCGAACACGAAGAGGACGGCGAGAAACTCGAAATCGGCGGGTAGTGTAAGGCGATGGCGTCGGCTGATCATCGTCGGGAGGTGCGTTCACCAACCCGATGCCCGCAGTGACAACAGCCGTTTCCTACCGACCGAGCATGGCGGCGAGCAAGGCGCTCGCCGCAAGCACGACCCGGATCGCGATGGTCAGTCGGTCATGATGGTCCCTGGAGAACCGAGGCCATCGTCGTAGTAGAGATGGTAACTCCCGGGATCGTCGAAGCTCACCGTCTTCTTGACCAGCCGCAGGCCGAGTAGCCCACCGTAGAAGTCCACGTTGCGCTGGGGATCGCCGCAGATGGCGGTGATGTGGTGTATGCCCGGCATCGGCGGGCTTGTCGATCCGGCCATGCTTTCCTCCGAGAGAGTCACGCATGCGGCCCGCTGCTTGGGCCCAGCCGCGAGGATCACCTGGCGACGAGGCCGCCAGGCGATGCCGAACCACCATCTCCTAGTAAATGAAATCCAGCTCCGCCGGCCCGAAGCGGACAGGACGGGATCGGCCGGTCTGCGCCCGCTCACAGGAAGCGGAAGTGGCGGTGTGCTGCGTAGATGCCCCATCCCAGGAGCACCAAGGCAACGCATAGCCCTATGAACCAAAGCGGGTGTCGCATGCCCAGGACGTTTCTCCCCGCGTTGCCGACGTTGCCGCCAAACAGGCTGGCGATCAGGGACAGCGGAAGCACAATGGTCGAGACGAAAGTGAGGATGTAGATCCGCCGGTCGATCTATCTTGAAGTGCGGTGCGCCAACGCGTCTTCCAGGGTCCGCACGCGTTCGCCGATGGCATCGAGTTCCTGGCTGCCATTGGCACGACCATTCGTCTGAGCGACCAGCCGGCCGAAGTCATTGGGATCGCGCCGCCCGAATTCGAGGATCCGATCGCCTGATTGACAAACCCGAGATGTCTACTATAGTTGACAAGTGCTTGAGATCATCAAGAGCGCGACCTTTGATCGATGGCTTCGTCGCTTACGTGACGTTCGAGCCAGGGCACGAATCCAGGCCGGGATCGATCGGCTGGCGGCCGGCAATCCGGGTGATGCCGAGCCAGTGGGCGAGGGCGTCTCGGAGATGCGCATTGACTACGGCCCAGGATACCGGGGTGTACTATCTCACCCGGAGCCCGGTGCTGGTGGTCCTGTTGTGCGGTGGAGACAAATCCTCGCAGCCGCGAGACATCGCGCGAGCGAAGGCCATGGCGAGAGAATGGAAGGAGTAGACGATGGCCGAGCACTACAGTCGATACGACAGTGCGGACTACCTCCAGACGGAATCCGACATCGCCGAGTATCTGAACGCGTGCGTCGCCGAGGGCGGCGATGACCCCGCCTTCATTGCTCGCGCGCTCGGCGTGGTCGCCCGTGCGCGCGGCATGATGGAACTGGCCGCGAAGACCGGCATTAGCCGAGCGGGGCTATACAAGGCCTTATCCGGCGAGGGAAACCCAACGTTCGACACGGTTGCGAGGGTGGCCAAGGCGTTGGGGCTACAAGTTACTTTCCGCCCGGCACCTTCGGAACGCGCTTAGCGAGTGCGGCGCCTGAACGCCGGTTCCAACCCATCCAACCTCAACCTCCGCGCTCGAGCTGATCGGCGATCTTCATCAGGTCGCCACCTCGTCCCCAGGCGAGGCGACTAAGAACCCGACGCCACTCCGCAGGTGGACGCCGGTACGACGGTGAGGCCGGATCCAACCGAGCGACCCGCACGGTGTTGTGAGCCACGCCGAGCGCCTCCGCCATCTCCTGGAGGGTGATCCCCGCAGCCATCAGCCGGTCGGTGGCCTGAACGAAATCCATGGCATCCGTTAGCAGTACTGTTGACAGCCCCACCGGCCGTGAACAATATTGCTAACGGCAGGGCAGAAGCGAGGGCGCCGGCCACCGCTGCGAACGTTGAACCGACGCCCTCACACACAGACACCCCGGAGGGCGCCCACTTATCGTATCCCTGCCGCGTCCTCCGGGTCAACACACCGGAGGTGTGTCCATGCAACCCGTCTTCACCGGCCCGCGGCGGGAAGCGGTGGCCCTACACCGCATCCTCAAGGCAGACGGCATCGACGCCGTCTGCATGACGGGCACCGACCACCCGACTGGCGCGGTCTTCGTACCGGTCGCGGATGCCGAGAACCGTGCCACGATCGACAGCGCGATCGAGCGCATGAAGAGCGGGCGGGAGGCGGAGCGCGACGATGTCGTCGAGAAAGAAACGCGCGAGCGCGACACCCCCGCGCTGAGCAGCGGATACAGCTCCTCGACCAGCTCGCGATAGGCCAACGAGGCTCTGCAACGTGGATGCGACAGGGTGACCGGCAGCCCGGCATCCGGCGAGTCTACGACGCGCGCGTCCTCCGGGATGATCGTTCGACACAGCGATCCGGGCACCAGCCGCTCGACGCGGACCGCGAGCTCGCGCGTCGACACGCGGACCCGGTGCGCGCGCGTCAGGACCGCCCGAACTATCGGGCGGGATCGTGACGCGCAGCAAGCGTTGCGACATCGCACAAACCAGTGAGCGAGAGCGGCGACGGTTCGACCGGCACCACGACGAGGTCCGTGCGACGAAGCGCCGCGTCCACGAGCTCGACCTCGCCCGGCGCCGTGTCCACGACCACGAAATCGACGCCAAGCGTGCTACCGTCGAGGAACGCCTCGCGTTGCATGGCACTCGCGAGCCGGAGCGGGCGCCCGCCGCGAACAGCGTGATGGAACCGACCGCGAGCTTCTTGATGAACAGCTCGATGGGCTCGGAGGACCAGGGCTCGGCGACCGGCTTGAGCCCGAGAATCATCGTCGCCGTGGACTGCGGATCGGCGTCTACGATCGCGACCGCATGCCCCTTCTCGGCGAGCGCGGCGGCGATCGCGAGACTCGTCGTGGTCTTGCCGTTGCCACCTTTCAGTGTGGCCACCGTGATGACGTTCATGTTTCCGTGTCGGGTGCACATGGATGTTTGGCTCCCAAACACCGGCGATCCGCATCGGGGACTCGCGTACGACGGAGCCTCTCTTCTTAAGACCGCTCGGACTTCCCGCTCACGTACTCGGCGTCGACGGCGAAGCCGGCACGCTCGGCATAGAAGGCTTTGGCCCGATCGACATCGCTGACCGGAACCGGGATGAGCTCGAGCTTGAAGTCCATGCGACACGCTCCTGTGAGGGTGAGATTGACCTGGTGGCGGACAGGGGATGGGAAGTTCAAGCGGGGTCGGCGCCTGCGCAAGGAGCCGTTGGGAGGGCGCGAGGCTGGCAGGAAGCTGGCGGGAATGACGCGGTGCGACGCGGCGGGCGAAGGCGCGAGCTGGTGAGGGGCCAGGTCACGACGCCCACTGCCCGGCGAAGCTCGGATCCCTTGAACCCTCCCGCGCCCGACCATATACTTTCGTATATGGCAGGCTCCGCCTGTAGCCAGAGAGGAGTCCAATGCGACGGACAGCCAAGGTTTTCATGACGAATCGCAGCCAGGCCGTACGGCTGCCCAAGGAATTCCAGTTCACAACAAGCGAGGTGTTCATCCGGAAGGAGGGCGATGAGGTGATCCTGTCACCAAGGCCCCTGGACTGGAGTGCCTATCTCGACGAGGGTCCGGTCGCCTCGCAGGAGTTCATGGAAGGTGTGTCGGATCTCCCCGTTCAGGAGCGGGAGTACTAATGGCGCGGTACATGTTGGACACCGACACGTCGTCCTACATCATGAAGCGCTCGCACGAAAACGTGCTGAACCGATTGCGGGCCGTCCCCGTCGTTGACGTTTGCATATCCGTCGTGACGAAAGCGGAGCTTCTCTTCGGAGTCCAGCTATCCCCGCGCCCGAAGCGGGATGCAACGGCGCTCAATGCCTTCCTCCTTCATGTCGAAGCGTTGGATTTCGTCGATGAGGGAGCGGCTCACTACGCTGATATCCGAGCGGACCTCCGCCGGCGCGGCAAGATGATCGGGGCCAACGACCTCTTCATCGCCGCTCATGCGCGTAGTCTCGGGCTCACTCTGGTCACGAACAACACGGCCGAATTCGGGCGAGTGAATGGCCTGCAAATCGAAAACTGGGCGTCGCCGTCGTCCACATGAACGGCTGAAACGACGTCGCGGATTGGCATTCATGGACGACCGCGACGCTTCTGCCGTTCAGCGAGCTCGCCCGGGCACTCAACGCCCAGCGGCCGACCGTCTGGTTCCTCGATGATCTCGGCCAGGCGCCGCCGGCCGTGCAGGCGAGCTTCACGCAGCTCCTGCTCGCACGCCGCGTCAACGGCCATGTGCTCCCTGAACACGTCACCTTTGTCGCCGCGACCAACCGGCGTACCGGCCGCGCCGGCGTGACCGGCATCCTCGAGCCGGTCAAGTCGCGGTTCGCCTCGATCGTCGAGCTCGTCCCGGACCTCGACGAATGGGCGCTCGCCTCACACGCTGGTGCTTCGAGCGGCGGGCTCCGAACTGATTGAACGGCGGGTGAGGGTCCAACGGCGGGCCGGGACACGGAATCAACGGCGGGGCGGGACTACGGCCTAGGGCGGGCGAGATCGGATTCGACGGCCGGCGGGGGACTGGGAGCGGGCGCGACCGGCCCGGCCTCGGTGAGTGGTGAAGTACCTCCCTCGACACCAACACCTGCATCGCCGCGATCCGGAACAAGGTGCCGGTTCTGCGGCGCATGATGAGCATGCCTCCGGAGCAGATGGCCGCTGCCCTCATGACGGTCGCCCAGCTCTGGTTCGGCGCGCTCAAGAGTGCGAATCCGGCACGCGGCCGGGCAGTGACGGACGCGTTTCTGGAGCCGTTCGATCGGCTCCCGTTCGATGACGCCGCGGCCGATTCCTACGCGAGCACGCGGCGCCACCTCGAGTCGCGCGGCACGCCCATCGGCGAACGCGACCTGATCATCGCAGCAACGGCGCTCGCCCACGGTCTTACGGTCATCACCAACAACACGCGCGAGTTCGAGCGAGTGCCTGGGTTCACCATCGAGGATTGGACGGCGGACGAGTAGAGCGGCGCCGGCCCGCAGCGTTGTTCCCCGCTCGTCCTTCAGGGCTCTCCGGCCAGCTGCGTAAGAGCGAGCGCGAATCCCCCGTCGAT
>JBOHRM010000030.1:0-2080 GCA_050732715.1 Longimicrobiales bacterium | reverse complement strand
GCGAAACCTTCGCGAGCTTGGCGCCTTGGCGCGAGGATTCCATACTTGCCTGGGCCTTTCATGCGCCCCCGATCGCGGTGGCCGACCCTGGGTCTGACTGTTACGTTCTCCCCCGCCGCAGGCAACTCAGCAAGGGGAAGGTCGCTATGATGCGCTCGAGGGGTGTCGCGTTGGTCGCGACGTTCGCCGTGCTGGTGGGCGTCCCGTCCGGGCCGGCCGCCGCGCAGCAGATGGAGCGAACCACGGATCGGCGAGCGGACGAGGGCGAGGGTCCATTCCCACGGCTGATCCTGCGGGGCGCGACGGTCATTGACGGCACGGGTGCGCCGCCGCGCGGACCCGTCGACATCGTCATCGAGAACGATCGCATCGCGGTCGTGCGTAGCGTCGGGTTCCCGGGTGTGCCGATCAACGAGGAGCGCCGGCCGGGTGATGCCACGCGCGAGGTCGACGTCGCGGGCATGTTCGTCATGCCGGGATTCATCGACATGCACGCGCACACGGGCGGCTCGGGGAAGGCGCCGCAGCCCGAGTACGTCTACAAGCTCTGGCTGGGTCACGGCATCACCACGTCCCGCGGTGTGCCGCACGGCGGCTTCGAGTGGTCGCTCGAGGAGAAGGCGCGTGCGGCGAGGAACGAGATCGTCGCGCCGCGCATGTTCGCGTACGTCCGGCCCGGTTCGGGCGAAGGTTGGGAGGGGCCGATCGACTCTCCCGACGCGGCGCGCGAGTGGGTGCGCTGGGCGGCCGCGCAGGAGATCGACGGTCAGAGAATCGATGGGCTCAAGCTCGGCGCGTATGACCCGCAGATCATGGAGGCGTTGATCGACGAAGCGCACAATCACGGACTCGGCACCGTCGCGCACCTCGATCAGATGGGCATCGCCCGCATGACGGCGATGGACGCGGCCCGGCTCGGGCTCGACATGGTGACGCACTACTACGGCCTTTTCGAGTCGATGCTCGAGAACTACAGCATCCAGGACTGGCCGCTCGACTACAACTACAATGACGAGTCGCATCGCTTCGGCCAGGTCGCTCGCCTGTGGGATCAGATCCACGAGCCGGGCAGCGAGAAATGGACGCCACGATCCAGGAGTTCCTCGATCTCGGCTTCGGCATAGACCCCACCATGACGATCTATGAGGCGAGCCGTGATGTCATGCGTGCCCGCGAGGCGGAGTGGCACGACGAATACACGCTGCCGTCAATGTGGGACTTCTATCAGCCCAGCCGCGAGGCCCACGGCTCGTATTGGTTCTATTGGACCACGGAAGACGAGGTGGCGTGGCGGAACTTCTATCAACGCTGGATGCGGTTCCTGAACGAGTACAAGAACGCCGGCGGCATCGTCACGACGGGCTCGGACTCGGGCTTCATCTACAAGCTCTATGGCTTCGACTACATCCGCGAGCTCGAGCTGTTGCGCGAGGCTGGCTTCCACCCGATCGAGGTCATCCGCTCCGCGACGATGTACGGCGCGCAGATGCTGCACGAGCCGACGGACCAGCCGATCCAGTTCGGCGTGATCCGGCCCGGACAGAAGGCCGATCTCGTGGTCGTCGAGGAGAATCCGCTCGAGAACCTGAAGGTGCTGTACGGCACCGGCGCCGTGAAGCTGAATGACGAGACCGGACAGACCGAACGAGTCGGCGGCATCAAGTACACGGTGAAGGACGGCATCGTTTACGACGCGAAGCAGCTGCTCGCGGACGTGCGCGAGATGGTCCGAGCGGCGAAGCAGGCGAGAGAGGTCGCGACCGAGGGCACGACCGGCGGGCAGTGAGCGTCGCGCTCCTGCTCCACTCCGATTGCGGCCTGCACGACACCGGCTGGGGCCATCCCGAGCATCAGGGTCGGCTTCGTGCCGTGGTCGGCGCGCTCGAGCGCGATACACCCACGTTGCTCGATGCGGTCGTCCAGGTCGAGCCGCCGCACGCGTCCGAGACGGCGCTCCGGCGAGTCCACGATGCCGCGCACGTCTCCGCGGTATGCGCCGCGAGCGAACGCGCCGCCGCGGAACGGACGCTCGTCTCGCTTGACGCCGACACGATCGTATCGCCGGCGTCATGGCGAGCGG
>JBOHRM010000029.1:0-2937 GCA_050732715.1 Longimicrobiales bacterium | reverse complement strand
GTGGCGCTGACCTCGCGGAAGTCGGAGTACGTGCCCGTGCTGACGAACGGCTCGCCGTAGAACTCGAACGTGAGGTCCGGCGTGATCGTGTAGTTGATGCGCGCGCTCATCGAGATCGTGCGCTGATCGAGATGCCCGAACAGGTAGTGGGTGGCGCCATCATCGTCCGTGATGTTGTCGTACCACTGCGTGTGACTGTCTTCGTTCGCGATGTTGGCGCTGACCGATGCCTGGAACCGCGTCGAGAAACGCAGAGACACTTGCGGGTTCAGGGAAACGCGATGACTCCGACCTTCATCCGTGAACCCGAGGTTCACCCACATCGACGGAACGATCATGCGGCGGCTGTCTGCGTTCACGCCGAACCACGGGTAGAGCCCGCGCGACTGGCGTAGCGGCGGCCCTCCGCGCGTGCAGCGGTCACAGAAGCTGCCGAGGCGGCTGAGCGTGACCCCCGCATGAACGTCCCAGTTGTTGTTCAGACCCATGTGGCCGTTCACGTTCCACGCGTGCTCGAGCCGCAGACCCGACGTGTTCCACGTCTGCCAATGGTTCCCGTTAAACCGCAGCCACCGGTAGATCGAACGCTGGTCAAGGAAATTGAGCGCCGCCCACGTGCTCCAGTCCAGGATGTCGGCGCGGCGCAGGAACCCGAGATCGTTCACCTCGAAACCCGCGGACTGGTGCACCAGGCTGGTCTCGAACCGCGTGATGCCTCCGCCGTACTTGCCGAACTTGAGCTGCTCCGCATGGCCGGACAGTGACGTCCGCGTCGAATCGACCGCCACGTCATCGCCGGGCTGCTGGTAGTAGTGCACCGCACTGCGTTGCGTGCGCGCGATCGCTTCGCGGCTGCCCGCCACACGTGACGCCGTGAAAAACCCGGCAAGCTCGTAGTTCTGGTCACCGAATCGATTGCGGAAGCTCACACCCGTGACGTAGGCACTGCTGTGCAGCACGGGCTGCGTCCACTCGTCGAGCGAGCGATTCACCGCCGTGGCGATGAAGCTCACACCGGCATCGCCACCCCGCAGGTCCTGCTGCGCGCGCAGCACCGCGTAGTTCGTGCGCGGCTCGACGCTCCGCCCCTCGGCGCCGCCCACGTGCTGAGTGAACGCGTCCAACACGCCGAACGAGAGGCCGCCCGCCGTTCGACCCGTCAGCTTCGCCGCCGCGGCGATCGGCGTCGCCGTCGGCGTGGCCGCGTCACCGTAGTCGTCGAGCAGCGTGGGCGCGCGGCCGATGCGTCGCGAGTAGAACAGTCCCTCGTTCGTGCTGCAGTCGACCACGATGTAGCAGTTCAGCTGGAACCGATACAATCCCGTCCCCTCGATGAAGAACGGCCGCCGTTCCGAAAAGAACGTCTCGAACGCGGACAGGTTGACCACCGCCGGATCCGCTTCGACCTGCCCGAAATCCGGATTGATCGTGGCGTCGAGCGTGATGTTCGGCGTAATGCCGTACTTCAGGTCGGCGCCGGCCGAAATCGTCTGCTCCCGATCGAACTCGCCGCCACCATTCGCGCGCGCGACGTTCTTCGTGACCGTGTACGGCGTCAGCTCGACCGGCCGTGCCGTCCCGATGCCGGCGATGCCGTCGAGATGGCCGAACTGTGAGACGAACCCGCTACGCGTTGGATTGTGCTCGGGCCACGCGACCCGCTCCTTGTAGCGCTCGATGTCCCGCCACAAGCTGAGACCAAACGTGTGGTTCGGCGCATCGGCGTAGCGCAACTGCGAGAACGGGATGCGAAACTCCGCGGTCCAGCCGAGCGAATCCACGCTCGTCGCAACATACCAGATGCCATTCCACGAAGAGTCCTCGTTGCCGTCACCGTATATCGCATAGTCGCGCTTCACACCGTCCGGGTTCACCGCGAACTCGAAACCGGTGCGGCGATCGTTGTACGAGTCGATCATCAGGATGATCTGGTCCGACGGCCCACGTGCGTCGCGCCGCGTCAAAGCCCGCATGATGCTGTCGGGCGCCGAGTCGTACATGCGCACAAACGCGTACAAATTGCGATCATCGAATGCGATCTGGAACTCCGTCCGAAATGTCGGGTCAACGCTCACCCGGGGCTGGAATTGCCGGAACTCCGAGAACTTCGGCGCACTCTGCCACACCGCGTCAGCATCGATCCCATCGATCGCCGGCGGGTCATCCGTACGTTGTGCCGTCGCCGTGCGGATCGGCCTCCTCGTATCCGATTCTACGGACTGTGGCGCTTGTGCCACATCCGCGCCGAAGACCCACGTCAAGGCGAGCACTCCGATCGTACCCATCGCCGTTCCCTTTCAAGGACGCACCGTCGTCATATGCTAAAAATTTAGCACGTGACCGGACACTGTCAAGAGGTTCGATGTTGACGGATCGCGGGCCGCCGACTGCTACGGCCGCTCAGGCGGCGTCAACGGACAACAATTGGACAGCGGTGGTGCGGGAAAGGTTGGGATCGGTCATTCGACGACGGTGGTGCGGGCGTCGACGAGCTTGGCGACGGCGCCGAACGTGGTCTGCGCGGCGTTGAAGCCGAGGAGGAAGTCGGCGTCGGATAAGGTGACGAACAGGTCAGTCGGCTAGTTGGCTGAGCCGCGGCAGCGGCCGGCGCGAGCAGGCTGGCCGCGGAGGCGATGGCCGCGAGCGCGAGTGCCGCGATCGGTGAGATTCGCCGGTGCCGCGTCATGAGCCTGGCTTCCATGTTCCGCGTTGCGAGTTCCGAGTTGCGGGTTGTGTATTTGGGCCGTGGATGCTAGTGGTCCGATTCCGAAGTAACGTGTCAACACCGAGAGCGGCGCAGCGACGCTCGAATGTAACGTGACTTTGAAATCGGACCACTAGTAAGGCGCAGCTTCGGCAAACCGCGCAAGGCCGGGGCTCGCGGGACGCATGAGATCGTGCTGGAATGCAGAACCCTTTGGTGGGGCCCAGCGTCTA
>JBOHRM010000028.1:0-5765 GCA_050732715.1 Longimicrobiales bacterium | reverse complement strand
AGGATGTATCCCTTGGCGATGCCGCCCAGGTCGAGCCGCATGCCGGCCTGCGCTAAGCGGACGGCCCGGCGTTCCGCATCGAGCTCGAGGTTGCGCCAGTCCACGAGCGCACGCGCGGAGTCCCGAGCGGCTTCATCGGGGAGCCGCCCGCCGCGCCGCGCCGCGCGCCACAGCGCGATGACGGGCGCCACGGTCGGATCGAATGCGCCGTCCGTCTGGCACGCGATCTCCCTGGCGCGCGCGAGGACATCGAAGAGCGGCTCGCTGACCTCGACCCATTCGCCGGCGCGCGGCTCGAGCCGGCGCAGCTCGCTCGCCGGACGGTAGTCGCTCATGACATCCTCGAGCGCAGCCATCCGGTCGAACGCCGCCCTCGCCGCGGCGCGCGCCGTGACGCCATCGGCGTACAGCACGATCCGCACGGGCACGCCCATATGCAGCTCGGCGAACTCGTGCCGCGGCTGCGCCGCCCCGCCGGTCGCGGCGGCCGCGAGCGCCACCGCCGCGACTACGGGTGGAAGCGACGCCGTCATCATAGTGGGGCAAGCCCCTCGAAGCGTCCTTCTCGGGTGCATCCGGCTGAATGGCAGACGCCCATGATTGTGCGGCCTGTAGCCCCCGCTGTCAAAGCGTTGGTGCGGTACGCGCGCCTGAGACGACTCGACTCGGCTGGGCCGCGGCCGATGGACTCTACGCGACCCGACGCGTTGCGCTGCAACGTATCCGCAACACGAGCTCGGGCCGGAGGCGGCCGCGGAGCGGGCCATACACCCTTCAACGGAAATCTCTTGCGACGCAACAGCGCCCACTCTCGTACAACGGGTTTTCGCGGTGTTCGTTGCGCTGCAACGAAATCGAGATAGGGAGAACCTGGCCAGCCGGACGGCGCTTTTGCGCTGCGAGGAACCCAAAACAGGAGCTCGGGCCGGAGCCGGTCGCGGAGCCGGCTACACTTGTCAACGAAGATTTCTTGCGGCGCAACACCGCCCCACTCTCGCACAACGGGTTTTCGCGGTGTTCCTTGCGCTGCAACGAAATCGAGCTGGGCGAGAACCTGGCCAGCCGGACGGCGCTGGCCGGCGATCGCGCGGCGATCGCGTAGCGCGATGCCGTTGGCGCCTTCCGGCGCCGCGCCGTGGACCGAGCGCGACGACCCAATCCGCTATCGCAGTGCCACGAGGCGACAGCGATGTTGGAGGCATGGAGTGGGAACCTCATGATCCGACGTTGTACAGCCTGCTCGCGGCCGCGCACCGGCGAGCCGAGGCGATCGCAGCGGACGCGGTATTCGAGCTCGGGTTGATGCCGGTCGACGCACGTGTACTCGGAGCGATCCCAACCGAGGAGCGAGCCCATGCCACTGCGCTCGCGAGGTGGGTCGGCGTGCGGGTATCGACCATCACGCGCGCGTTGAGGCGGCTCGAGCGGCTGGGCTACGTTGAGCTGCAGCGAGGCCCGTCGTATGACGCGCGTCGGCTTCACGCGGTCCTGACCGCGGTCGGCCACAAGGTAGCCGGCGCGGTGCGCGATTTCGAGCGGGGTGTGGACCGCGAGCTGGTCCGAGGCATGAGTGGTCTCGTGAAGGGCGGATTCCATAGCGGCCTGGTGCACATCGTTTATGCCGAGCGATCGGAAGCGACGGCCGCGGCGGCGAGTGCGTCGCGGACCGAGCCGGAGCGCTCGGGCTGAAGGATCCACGGCGTCGCTGTCATGCGTACAGGTCGTTGGGGTCCGCGGCCGCGAGGTCGACGATGAAATCCCCGAGCACGCGTGTGACCTCGGCGAAATAGCGCTGGCCTTTGTCCGCGGTCGCGGCGGAGGGGTCACCGACGCCGGTGTCCTCGGTGACCTCGGTCCAGCGGCGTGGCGCCCACGCCCAGCGCTCGCGCAGTGCGGCGATGCGGAACGGCCGCGCTCGGCCGGGTCCAGCCTCGGCGAGCGGCAGAGCGAGCTCGGGCGCGAGGTGCATGACCAGGCTGGTCTCGAGCTCGCCGGCGTGGTCACCGGGCTCATCGAAGTGCGCGGCCGGATTGCCCACGACGTACCAGCTCGCCGTGCATAAGAACAGCCCGACGGCGGGCTGGAGCTCGCGGATCATCTGACGGAAATCGTTGCCGCCGTGTCCGTTCAGTATGAGCAGCTTGCGGACGTGCGGCTGTAGGCTCACGGCGAGGTCGCGCAACACGATCACCTGCGTGCTGGGGTTGAGGTTGAGGGTGAGCGGGATGTCGAGCTGTTGGGTATTCACACCGAACGGGACTGTTGGCAGCACGGTCACGGCGCAGTCCTGCTGCCAAGCGAGACGGGCGGCCTCGATCGCGATCCGCTCCGTCTCGAGGTTGTCGGTCCCGTACGGCAGGTGCAGGTTGTGCGCTTCCGTCGCGCCCCACGGCAGCACGGCGACCTCCCAGGCGCGTGCGCGCACCTCCTTGAACGTCGTCTCTGCGAGGACGTACGGCCGGCCAGGCATCAATCCCTCCCTGCAATCGCATTCGACTTCCAGACCGATGGGGAAACTTGCGCGAGTCGCGGCGCGGGGCCAGAGTCGGTTTCCGGTTTCCGGTTCCCGGTTCCCGGTTTCTGGGTTGCGGGTTGCGCGTTGCGGGTTGTGAGGGTAGGCGGACTCGAAGATCGATAGGAGAGTGACATGGACGATATAGGGACCGCCGTCGAGGCGGAGCCGAGGACATCCGAGATCACGCTCGATCCGGAGGATTGGGAATCGCTGCGCGCGCTCGGGCATCGCATGGTCGATGACGTCATCGCGTTCCACTCGACGATCGCGGACCGTCCCGCGTGGCGGCCGCTGCCCGCAGCGTCGAAGGCGGCGCTTGAAGGTCCGGCGCCGCGGGAGCCCGAGGGCGCGGGCGCGGTCTATGAGGCGTTCCTCGAGCACGTGCTGCCGTACCCGTTCGGCAACATCCACCCTCGCGGCTGGGGTTGGGTCAACGGCACGGGCACGACGCTCGCCGCGTTCGCCGAGATGCTCGCGGCGGCGATGAACCCGAACTGCTGGGGTGGCGAGCACGCGGCCTCGTACGTGGAAGCCCAGGTCATCGATTGGATGAAAGACCTGCTCGGGTTCGACGCGGCGAGCGGCGTGTTGGTCAGCGGCGGATCCGTCGCGAACGTCATCGGCGTCGCCGCGGCGCGAGATGCGTGCACGGATCGGCCGGCCGGTCAAGTGGGGATGCACGCGCTCCCGCAGCCGCTCGTGGTCTACGCGTCGGACCAGGTCCACAACTCCGTCGACAAGGCGGCCAGCCTCCTCGGCATCGGCGTGGAGAACCTGCGCAAGATCGCGACGGACGCCGAGTACCGCATCGACATCGGCGCACTCGAGCAGGCGATCGCGGAAGATCGGGCCGCGGGCCGGCGGCCGCTCATCGTGGTCGGGACCGCTGGGACCGTGAACACCGGCGCGATCGACGACCTCGACGCGCTGGCCGACCTCTGTGCGCGCGAGCAGATGTGGCTGCACGTCGACGGCGCGTTCGGCGCGCTCGCTGCACTATCGCCCACGCATCGGTCGATGCTGCGTGGGATGGAACGCGCCGACTCGCTCGCGTTCGACCTGCACAAGTGGTTGTGCGTGCCGATTGAGGCGGGGTGCATCCTCGTGCGCGACGCGGACGCGCACCGCCGGCCGTTCTCGCCGCCCGCCACCTATCTCGCGAGCCTCGAACGCGGCATCGCGTCCGGACCGCACATTTACTCGACGCTCGGCCCACAGCTGACGCGCGGGTTCCGCGCGCTCAAGGTGTGGATGCTCATCAAGGCGCACGGCACCGACGTGTACGCTCGGCTCGTCGAGCAGAACATCGCCCAGGCCCAATACGTGGCCGAGCGCATCCGCGCGTGCGACGGGCTCGCGCTCGCCGCACCCGTGCCACTCAACGTCGTGTGCTTCCGCTACGTCGCACGGGACCTCGACGACGGCAGCCTCGACGCCCTCAATCGCGAGGTGCTCATGCAGCTCCAGGAACGAGGGATCGCGATCCCCTCGAGCACGGTGCTCGACGGCCGATTCGTCCTGCGTGTCGCGCTGACCAACCATCGCACGCGGACCGCGGACCTCGACACGCTCATCGACGCCACGCTTGGAATCGGACACGAGATCCTCGATGCGCCCGCGCGCTGAACGTGCGCAGCCCAATCCCTCTCTCACCTGGGCTTCGGAAACGCTCAGGGTGAGCGTTTTGGCATACTTAAGTAGAACTACTTAGCGCTCGGGTCGTTTTGCGTCGCCATATTGGGTGACTCGCCCGGATCCGGGTCAGCGATCAACCCGAGCGAAGGAGCACCGTGGTGACACGGCTGGTCGACGGAGGCAGGCTTCCGCCGCTCGCGTTCGTGGTCTCCTCTACGTGGGCGCTCGCGTTCGGCGCATGTAGCGAAAGCGTGAGCGATCCGCCGCCTCCCCCGTCCGAGGACCCCGTCGCGTCTGTTGAGCTCCTTCCCGTCGCGTCGGTACTGGTCGCGATCGACGACACCGTCGCGTTCAGCGCGACGGCGCGCGATGCGGAGGGCGCGGCCATGGTCGGCGAGCCGGTGACGTGGGCTTCATCGGACTCCGGCGTCGCGGAGATCGACAGTCTCGGCGTCGCGAAGGCGCTCGCGAACGGCACCACGACCATCACGGCCGCTATCGGCGGCGTGACGGACAGCGCCGCGCTGACCGTGACCCAGCAGGGCACCTCGCTGCGTATCGCCATCACGCCGGACGGCGCTGCCGCGGGTGTTGCGTTCTCGATACAGCCCGTGGTCCAGATCGTGGACCGTAACGGGCATGTCACGACGAACGATGACACCACCGCCGTCGCCGCCAGCCTCGGGTCGGGTGACGGCGAGATCGTCGGCGCGCACATGGCGACGGCTCAGGCCGGCGTGGCCACGTTCATGGATCTGGGCGTGAGAGGCCGGGTCGGCGAACGAACGTTGCGGTTCGAGGCCGACGGATTGACCGCCGCCGTTTCCGATGCGTTCCCGCTCATGGCCGGCCCGCCGGAGGCGCTCGGCGTTCGCGTCGGACCCGATGGCGCCAAGGCCGGCGTACCACTCGCCACGCAGCCGGTCATCGAGATTCGTGATGCCAATGGCAACGTCGCCGCCGACGATGATTCGACCGTCATCACGGTGACCATAGACTCGGGCGGAGGGTCGATCATCAGTGGCGGAACCGTGACCGTTCAGGACGGCGTCGCCACGTTCACCGAGCTGGCCATCGGCGGCGGCATCGGCGACCGAACGCTGCGCTTCGAGGCGGAGGGCCTGACGGCCGGCGTTTCCGGCGCGTTCCCCCTGGCGCCCGGTTCGCCGGAAGCCCTTCACATGCAGGTCGAACCCGGCGACGGCGTGACCGGCTCGCCGCTCGCCCCGCAGCCGATCATCGAGATCCACGACGGCTACGGCAACGTCACCGAAGATGCGGACGCGACCGTCGTCACGGCGGTCGTCGCCTCCGGCGGCGGCTCGATCGCCGGCGGCGGGACCGTGACGGCAGAGAACGGTGTCGCAACGTTCACCGACCTCGCGATCGACGGCGCCGCCGGCGAGCGGACGTTGCGCTTCACGGCGCAGGGTATGACCCCGGCCGAATCCGAGCCGTTCGCGCTGACGGCCAGCGCCCCGGCCTCGCTCCTCCTCCGCATTCAGCCGGGCGGCGCCACGGCCGGCGTAGACCTCGCCACACAGCCGGTCATCGAGATCCACGACGGCTACGGCAACGTCACCGAAGATGCGGACGCGACCGTCGTCACGGCGGT